>CBFHAF010000033.1:0-13967 GCA_965653435.1 uncultured Chitinophaga sp. | reverse complement strand
GTGGCCGAAACCCTTACTGCAATAGGATATGAGCCTTACATCAGCTTGCAGGACCTGAAGAAACAAACAAAGCCCTCCAACCGGAAACTCATTTACCAGCTGGGCGTAGCCGGCTTCTGCTTCGCTAATATCATGCTGCTTAGCTTCCCGGAATATTTCTCCCGCCCCGGCCATATGGAAGGCAGCATGTCCGTCATTTTCCGTTATCTCAACCTTGCATTATCACTACCCGTAGTGCTTTTCAGTGCACAGGCGTTTTACGCGCCGGCATGGAAAGGGCTCAGGCACGGCTTCCTGAATATCGACGCGCCGATCGTACTGGCCATATTCGTCACATTCGTTCGCAGCCTTGCAGATGTGATCAGCGGAACCGGCGCCGGGTATTTCGACAGCATGACGGGCATCGTGCTCTTTATGCTAATCGGCAGGCTGTTGCAGGAAAAAACATACCAGGGGCTTACATTCGACAGGGATTATACCGCTTACTTCCCTATAGCCGTCACCGTCATAAAGGACGGTACGGAAATACCCACCCGGCTGCCTGATGTAAAAAACGGCGATTCCCTCCTGATCCACCATGAGGAGCTCGTACCGGCAGACGGCATCCTGGTACGGGGAAAGGCCCTGATAGACTACAGCTTTGTAACCGGCGAATCCGTTCCGGTACTCAAACAGACCGGTGAGATCATCTATGCCGGCGGGCGGCAGCTGGAAGGCAATATGGAACTGCTCGTGATCAAAGAAGTGGCGCAGAGTTATCTGACCAGCCTCTGGAACCGCGACGACCTGCGGGAAGAGCAGCAGCAGAAAGCATCTTTTATTCATTTGCTGGGCCAGTATTTCAGCTGGGTAGTATTGACCATCGCAGCCGTTACCGCCCTTTACTGGGGCGTATACGATGCTTCAAAGATCTGGCCTTCCGTTACCGCCATTCTCATTATTGCCTGCCCCTGCGCATTATTGCTCGCGGCATCCTTCACCAACGGGCATATACTCCGCATACTCAGCCGCCATCACCTTTACCTGCGGAATGCGCAGGCCATCGAAAGCCTGGCCGGCACCACTCATATCGTATTCGATAAAACGGGAACACTTACAGGCAAACAAAGCGCCGTTACCGAATGGCGCGGCCGCGCGCTCAGCCTGCCGGAAAAAAGCGCCATCGCCTCTCTTACGGCCGCATCACAGCACCCGCTCAGCATGCTTATCAGGAAATATTGCGGTAAAACACATGCAACAACGATCCGCCGGTTCTCCGAACAAACGGGAATGGGGCTGCAGGGCTGGTCCCACCAGGTGCATATACAACTGGGAAACGCAGCCTATACCGGCGCGAAAGATCCGGATATCGTCAGCGGCAGCATCGTACATGTGAATATCAACGGCGATCATGCCGGCTATTTTCTCATCCGCCATACCTACCGGAGCGGGATCGAACAGATGCTGGCAACCCTGCGGAAAAACTACAGGCTTTCCCTCGTATCCGGCGACCAGCCCGGCGAAGGCGCCACCCTGCGCAGAATGATGGGCCCGGAAGCCGTTCTCAAATTCAGGCAGCAGGCGCACGACAAGCTCGATTACGTTCTCGCGCTGCGGAATAAGGGCGAACAGGTGCTCATGATCGGCGACGGGCTGAACGACGCGGGGGCGCTGAAGCAAAGCAATACCGGCATCTCGCTGGCAGAGAACAGCAACAACTTTACGCCCGCCAGCAACGGCATCCTCGAAGCGGCGCAGCTGCACAAGCTTCCCGCGTTCATCCGTCTCTGCAAGGTCAACAAACGGATCATCCTGTTCAGCTTCATATATAGCACAGCGTACAACATAACAGGGTTGTTCTTTGCCGTACAGGGCCTGCTATCGCCGCTTACGGCGGCCATACTCATGCCCGCCAGCTCCATCAGCATCATCCTGCTCACATATGCGCTGAGCGAATGGGCCGGCAGGAAGCTGCTGCGTTGATGACTATCACTCTCCGTATTGATTGTCGTCATAAACCCGCGATACCTTACAAAGTACTTTTACATCATCGATCAAAACGACCTTCCATGAATGTGATCATCCTCCTGCTGGGCGCCAGCCTGGCCGTGGCGTTGTTCTTTCTCGCCAGCTTCATCTGGTCTGTGAAGGACGGGCAGTATGAAGACGATTTTTCTCCCGCCCACCGCATTTTGTTTGAAGAAGAAAACGATAAAGAATAAACCACTGCAATATGTCCCTCGAAAAATTTTCTTACGACAACCGTACCGTGAAATGGTTCGCCTACGCAACAATGTTCTGGGGCCTGATCGGCATGCTGGCGGGGTTGTGGGCGGCCATAGCGCTGGTGCGCCCCGAGATGAACCTCGGGTATGCGCCCGTGACTTTCGGCAGGCTGCGGCCCGTGCATACCAATGCCGTGATCTTCGCCTTTGTGGGCAACGGCATTTTTATGGGCGTGTATTATTCCCTGCAACGCCTTTGTAAAGCGCGCATGTACAGCGACCTGCTGAGCAGGATACATTTCTGGGGCTGGCAGGCCATCATCGCGGGGGGCGCGCTCACCCTGTTCATGGGTTACACCACCGGGAAAGAATACGCGGAGCTGGAATGGCCTTTCGATATTGCCATCACGCTTATCTGGCTGGTATTCGGCGCCAATATGCTGGGCACCATCCTGAAGCGCCGCGTGGCGCATCTCTACGTGGCCATCTGGTTCTATATCGGCACCTGGGTGGCGGTGGCCATGCTGCATATCATCAATTCCTTCGAAATGCCGCTGTCCCTCTTCAAAAGCTATTCCTGGTACGCCGGCGTTCAGGACGCCCTGGTGCAGTGGTGGTACGGGCACAATGCCGTGGCGTTTTTCCTTACCACGCCTTACCTGGGGCTGATGTATTACTTCGTGCCCAAAGCCGCGAACCGCCCGGTATATTCCTACCGCTGGTCCATCATCCACTTCTGGTCGCTCATCTTTATCTATATCTGGGCAGGGCCGCACCACCTGCTGTATACCGCGCTGCCTGAATGGGCGCAAAGCCTCGGCACCGTATTTTCCATCATGCTGATCGCGCCCTCCTGGGGCGGCATGCTCAACGGCCTGCTTACCTTGCGCGGCGCATGGGACCGTGTGCGGGAAGACGCTATCCTGAAATTTTTTGTAGTAGCGCTTACCTGCTACGGCATGGCCACTTTCGAAGGGCCAATGCTCAGCCTGAAAAATGTAAACGCCATCAGCCACTATACAGACTGGACCATCGCGCACGTGCATATCGGGGCCCTTGGATGGAACGGCTTCCTCACCTTCGGGATACTGTACTGGATGATACCGCGTATTTTCTCCACCACGCTGTATTCAAGGAAATGGGCCAACACGCACTTCTGGATAGGCACGCTGGGTATCATCTTCTACGCGGTGCCCCTCTACTGGGCAGCCTTTACGCAGAGCATGATGTGGAAACAATTCACGGAAGACGGCACGCTGCGTTTCCAGTTCCTCGAAACAGTGACCTCCATTGTGCCGATGTATGCGCTGCGCGCGCTGGGCGGATTGTTGTATGTAGGCGGCCTTATACTGATGATCGTGAACATCGTGAAAACCATCCGCCGCGGCTCTTTTGTAGCCAATGAAGCCGCAGAGGCCGCGCCGCTGGTAAAGACCGAAGCTGCCTACGGCACTGCCCACTGGCATACCTGGATCGAACGCAGGCCGGTGCAGATGGTCATATTCAGCCTGATCGTAGTAGGCATCGGCGGCATATTCGAAATGGTGCCCACCTTTCTCATCAAAAGCAATATCCCGACCATCAGCAGCGTGAAACCTTATACGCCGCTGGAACTTCATGGCCGCGATGTATACATCCGCGAAGGCTGTTACACCTGCCACTCCCAGATGATACGCCCGTTCCGCGATGAAGTGGCCCGCTACGGCGATTATTCCAAAGCCGGAGAATTCATTTACGATCATCCTTTCCAGTGGGGCTCAAAACGCACCGGCCCGGACCTCGCGCGCCTCGGCGGCAAATACCCGGACAGCTGGCATTACAACCATATGCTCGACCCGACGTCTATGAGCCCCGGCTCCATCATGCCATCCTATCCCTGGTTGTTCGACAATAATATCGACAATGCCAAAACACCGGCTATGATCAACGTGATGCGCAGGCTGGGCGTACCTTACCCTGAAGGATATGAAGCACGGGCAAAAGCCGATCTCGAGGAACAGGCCGGCCGGATCGCGGCCAACCTGAAAAAAGACAAGCTGGACATACCGGCGAACCGCGAGATCGTTGCGCTCATCGCTTATATGCAAAGGCTCGGGAAAGACATTAAAGTAACGGCCGATAAAAACTAAAACGTATGAAATTCATCAATTACCTGAAATCGATAGACGACGTAAGCATCTATCCCATGGTCTCGCTCATCATTTTCTCCGCCTTTTTCCTGCTGGCGGCCTGGTGGGCTTTCAGGGCAGACCGGAAAATGATGGACCATATCAGCGGGCTGCCATTAGACGATAACGATTCACTTAAAAAACAGTAGGGCATGAAATCTATACTGACCTGCATGATGCTCCTTTTGTCCCTGACAGCTTTCTCCCAGAGCGCACCGGGCACAGGCTACGGAGAGCTGAGCCACCCGGTTGCCTTGTTGCTGCTCGCTGTGGCCGTGGGGCTGCTGCTCGCCATTATCATCCTCGGCTATACGGTATTGTCGGCGATGGACATTTACCGCGAAAGAATGAAAAAGCTGCCCTTCATACTGTTGCTGCTCGCCGTTTCGCAAACTGCCAGCGCACAGTCCGGCAGCATTGTAAGCGGCCTGTCCGACAACGTGTTTTACATGCTGCTCTCCGTTATCGCGCTGGAGCTGGTGGTAATGCTTTTCCTGCTGCAGGCCCTCCGGGTGCTCACAGGCATTTCACGCAGGCGAAAACCGAAAAAAGCAAAAGCCGCCAAACCGCGCATCAGCTGGATGGAAAAGCTTAACCGCACCCGCAGCGTTGACGCAGCCGGCGAAGCAGAAGCCGATATGGGCCACGATTACGACGGCATCCGCGAGCTGAACAATCCCACCCCGCCCTGGTGGAGATGGGGATTTTATTTCAGCATGGTGTTCGCCGTAGTCTACCTCTGGCGTTACCACGTTACCCATGCCGCCCCCCTGCAGCTGGAAGAACTGGACATCGCGAACAGGAAAGCCGCCGTTGCCAAAGAAGAATACCTGAAGAACGCCGCCAACAATATCGATGAACATTCCGTAAAGCTGATCACGGATGCGGCGGAACTGGATGCAGCCCGCAAGGTTTTCTCCGCCAGCTGCGCGGCCTGTCACGGCCCCGAAGGGCAGGGCCTCGTAGGGCCCAACCTCACAGATCCCTACTGGCTGCATGGCGGAAAAGTGAACGACATATTCTCCACCATCAAATACGGCGTGCCGGATAAGGGCATGAAATCATGGAAAGACGATCTGTCGCCCAAACAGATCGCGCAGCTGACCGGCTTCATCCGTTCGCTGCAGGGCACAAACCCCGCCAATCCTAAAGCCGCAGAAGGACAGAAAGAATAATACAATGAAAGAAGAAGAGGAAAAATACCGCGACAGCCTGGCCACCGTCAACGAACGGGGCAAACGGAACTGGATCTATGCCAAACAGCCGAAGGGGAAATTTTATACCGCGAGGACCATCGTGAGCGCCTGCTGTTTTTTATTGTTCTTCAGCCTGCCGTTCATCCACATCGGCGGCAGGCCCCTGTTCCTTTTTAATGTGGTGGATGGAAGATTTATCCTCTTCGGCGCGGTGTTCTGGCCGCAGGACTTTTTCATTTTCGGGCTGGTGATGGTCGCCTTCATCCTGTTTATCGTGCTTTTCACCATGGCGTTCGGGCGGCTGTTCTGCGGATGGGTTTGCCCGCAGACCATTTTTATGGAAATGCTTTTCCGGCGGATAGAGTACATGATAGAAGGAAGCGCCGCCACGCAAAAGGTGCTCAACCGCGGCCCCTGGACCACCGGGAAAGTGACGAAAAAAGCACTTAAGCACAGCCTTTTTTTCCTCCTGTCCTTTTCTATCGCCAACACTTTCCTCGCTTACATCATCGGCACGGATGAGCTGTGGAAGATCATAACCGAACCGCTTTCAGCCCACACGGGCGGGTTTGCGGCGATAATGGTCTTCTCTCTTGTGTTCTATGCCGTGTATGCATTTTTCCGTGAACAGGTGTGCACCATCGTATGCCCCTACGGCAGGCTGCAAAGCGTGCTGCTGGACAAAGATTCCGTGGTGGTCGCTTACGATCACGTCCGTGGAGAGCCGCGGGGAAAGTTCCAAAAAAAGGAAACCGCGAAAAAAGATTGCAGCTGCACGGATTGCGGAAACTGCAGCAAGATCGCCCCGCCCCCGGTTGGCGATTGCATAGACTGCATGCAATGCGTACAGGTTTGCCCCACCGGCATAGACATCCGCAACGGCACACAGCTGGAATGCATTAACTGCACCGCCTGTATGGACGCCTGCGATTTCATGATGGAAAAAACAGGCAGGCCTAAAGGGCTGATCCGTTATGCATCCGAAAACGGGATAACAGAAAAGAAAAAGCTGCGGTTCACGCCAAGGCTAAGGGTCTATACCACCGTGCTCCTGCTGCTTACCACGGCCATCACCGCCATGCTGGCCAGCCGGAAGCCTGCGGGCGCCACCGTTATGCGCACAGCAGGCATGTTATACCAGGAGCGCGGGAAAGACAGCATCAGCAACCTGTACCGCATAAAGCTCATCAACAAGACCACGGCGGATATGCCGGTTACGCTCCGGCTGGAAGGAACCGAATGAAGAGTGGAGCTGATCGGGAACCCCTTAATCCGCATCAAAGCGGAAGGCCAGGGAGAAGGGACGTTCTTCATCGTATTGCCGCGGAAGGCCGTCAATAAAAGAAAATCCACGCTGAAAATAGGGTTGTACGAAGGCAGCGAACATGTGCTTAGTACACGCACCACATTTCTCGGACCTGTAAATTAAAATATTATGAACTGGGGACATTCCATCATTCTTGTATTTATCATATTCGCTGCCGGTATTATCACGCTCGTTACCAAAAGCATGCAAACACGCATAGACATGGTAACGGCCGATTATTATGCAGAAGAACTGAAGTTCCAGCAGGTGATCGACGGGCAGCGCAATGCAGGCAGGCTCTCCTCTCCCGTGTCCGTCCGCCAGCAGGGAAACCTTGTTCTCATCACGTTCCCGGAAGAGCTGCGGAACGTTCCGGTTAAAGGGCAGGCTCATTTTTACCGCCCTTCCGATTCCCGGCAAGATTTCACCGCGCCGCTCACAATGGACAATGAAGGGAAAATTACCGTGCCCGGAGAGCATCTGCAGAAAGGGAACTACCATGTAAAACTCCAATGGGAACAAGGCGGCGCCGCTTATTTCCAGGAAACACAAATCTTTATCCAATGAGCATCGCATTACCTGCCGTGATCCTCGGCTTCCTCGGGAGCTTCCACTGCATCGGCATGTGTGGCCCTATTGCGCTTACCCTGCCTGTGCAGCAGTTCAGGGGCATCAGGAAATTATCCGGCATCCTGTTATATAATGCGGGAAGAGTTACCGCTTATATGCTGATGGGCGTTTTATTCGGCTGGATCGGCCGCCAGTTCTACATCGGCGGCCTGCAGCAATGGCTGTCTGTTTCGTTGGGCGTACTGCTCCTGGCCACCCTCTTCTTTCACCGTTACCTGCCGGCCCCAAGGCTGGCCTTTATCCGTTCGAAGCTGGGGCAGCTGCTGTCGCGCCAGCGTTTCAGCACATTGTATGCCATCGGTTTCCTCAACGGCTTCCTGCCATGCGGGCTGGTATACATGGCTATCGCGGGCGCACTGGCGGCAGGCGACATTGCGGACGGCGCATTGTTCATGGCCGCATTCGGCGCGGGTACGCTTCCCGCCATGATGGCCGTTACCTGGTTCAGCCAGCTCATCAGCATTCCTGTGAGGCACCGGATACGGCAGGCTATTCCCCTGGTGGTGGGCATGATGGCAACCCTGCTGATCTTACGCGGCATGAATCTCGGCATCCCTTATATCAGCCCGGTAATGGCGCCGGAACAATCGCAGCAGGCGCACCAGCACTGTCATTAAAAAATATTACATGAAACTTCTTGAAAAATACGATACCACAGCGCCAAGATATACCAGCTATCCCACTGTTCCCTGCTGGAATACGGAAGGGTTCAGCAGGGAAGAATGGGCCTCCCGTTTCCAGGCGTCTTTTACAGCCGCAAACGGCAAAGCCGGTATCGCGCTTTATATCCATCTTCCATTTTGCGAGCAGCTTTGCACTTATTGCGGCTGCAACAAATACATCACGAAGAACCACGGCTACGAAACGCCTTATATCGATACGCTGTTAAAGGAATGGGAACTGTACAGGCAGCTGTTCAGCGAAACGCCCCGCATCCGTGAGCTCCATCTCGGAGGCGGAACGCCTACCTTCTTCAGCCCCGGGAACCTGCGCCGCCTGCTTGAAAATATCTTTTCGACCGCCGTGCTCCTGCCCGATGCGGACCTCAGCTTTGAAGGCCACCCCAACAACACGACGGAAGAGCACCTTCAAACCCTTTACGATCTCGGTTTCCGGCGCATGAGCCTGGGCATACAGGACCTGAACCCGGAAATTCAAACCATCATCCACCGCATCCAGCCTTTCGAAAACGTGGCCAGGGCCGTAACGGCCGCCCGGCGCATCGGCTACCGCTCCGTGAACTTCGACCTGATCTACGGCCTGCCCCTGCAGACCAACGCTTCTATCGAACATACCATCAGCCAGGTGATGCAGCTGCGGCCGGACCGCATTTCATTTTACGGCTACGCACATGTTCCCTGGATCAAAGGCAACGGCCAGCGGCTGTTCTCCGAAAAGGACCTGCCGCAGGGAGCCGCCAGGCTTTCTTTGTATCAAACGGGCAGGTCGATGCTGGAACAGTACGGCTATACGGAGATCGGCATGGATCATTTCGCCCTGCCGGACGATGCCCTGTTCCAGGCCTGGAAGAACGGCAGCCTCCACCGCAATTTTATGGGGTATACCGTTTCGCATACCGATATGCTGATCGGCCTGGGCGTATCCGCCATCAGCGACGGCCAATCTGTTTATACACAAAATGAAAAGACGTTATCCGCCTACCAGGAAGCCGTGCAGGCGGGAAACCTGCCCATTATCAAAGGCCACCTGCTTAGCGGTGAAGACGAACTGCTGCGCAGGCATATCCGGGAATTAATGTGCAGCTTCCGGACCGGCTGGGATAAAAAAGACGTTCAGTGCGCAGCTGTAATGGAAGGCCTGCAGCGGCTGCAGGAGCCCGAGAAGGACGGGCTGGTGGTAGTGCGGCGGAACGGTGTGGAAGTAACAGAAAAAGGAAGGCCATACATACGCAACATATGTATGGCCTTCGATGCAGCGCTGTGGCGGAATTCTCCGCAGGCAAAGCTTTTCAGCAGCGCCATCTGATCAGATGCGGTCCAGCGGCTTGCGTTTGTCTTCCTTCAGCTGCTTGAAGTGGCTGGGCGTGAGCCCCGTCACTTTTTTGAACTGGCCGGAGAGATGCGCCACACTGCTGTAACCCAGCTTGTAGGCGATCTCGCTGAGCGTCAGCTCGCCATATACGAGCAATTCTTTCACCCGTTCTATTTTCTGCTGAATGATGTATTGTTCGATGGTGGTGTTCTCCGTTTCGGAAAACACCTTGCTCAGCTGGTGATAATCCTTTTGCAGTTTCTGTGCGAGCAAGGTGGAGAAATTTTCATTCAGCTCGTCCAGCTCGCCGTAATGCACGGTTTCCACCACGAAATTTTTGATGGCCTCCACGGTCTGGTGACGGCGGTCGTCCAGCAAAGTGAACCCTTCTTCTTTCAGCGCCTGCGCAATGCTTTCCATCTGCGATGCATCGGGCGCCTTTCTCAGCAAAGCCTTTCCCAGGCTCACATCCAGCACTTCCTGCCCCTGGTGCTCCAGCACGTAGCGCACCATTTTTATGCAACGCGGGCAAACCATGTTCTTGATATGTAATTCAGCCTTGTTCATGTTATTGCTGCTTTCTGATGTTGTAAAAATTGAATTCGTAGCGCACTAAAAAACTGCGGTCCATCACGCGGTCCATATTACCATACAGCTGCCAGCGGTAACCGAGGTCCACGCGGGAATTACTGTTGATGATAAGCTGCAGGGCAGGCGCCATGTCCACATAATAATTGCGGCGGTACTGGTCCAGGTTGCTTTTGCCGAGGAATTCCACGTACAGGTTCACGTTCGTTTGTTTATAGTTCCTGTACTTGCGCGGGAACAGCAGGTAACCTGCGGAAAGACTATAGTTGAGCGCGTTCTTCGAAAAGAAAAGCGGCATTTCATCTTTGGTGTTCCGCATATACCGGTCGTAGGCCACTGTACCCGAAAGTGCGAGCTTGTGCAGCAATTGCGTGGCCACGATACCGCCGCTTACGCCGGAAGAGCCGCCGTCGAGGTCCAGCTCTTCGTTGTTGTAAGGTTTGGCGGTATGGTCATGGTCGCGCATGGGCGGCATATACGGATTGTTGATCAGCGAGCCTTTCACGAAAGCCGCCATCCTGAAATGCGATTGTATGTCGTCCACGGAAATGAACCGGTACTTCGCATACACGCTGGCCCCTTCAAATTCGAACTGCTTCTGCATCATGTTCGAGAAATAGGTGCTGGCGTGCAGCATCAGTTTTTTGGAGAAGCCGTACATCACTTCCGGCTGCAGGCGGTACCCGGTGTAATCCACATGATCCATCGGGAAGAATTTATTGGTCACCCGCACACCCAGGGAGTTGACGGCCATATTGCTGGCCGGTTCCGTATACACGTACAGCTCCTGCCCCTGCGCGGCAACCGCCGCGCCCGTAAAAGCGAAGATTAAAGATAGTTGCTTCAGCATAGTGCGGGCTTAAATGGTTACGTGGTATACTCTTTTACCTGCGGGTTTGGCGCCGGCCTGGCAGCATTCGGCCATGGTGCCGGTAGCATAACAGGCCATTTTGGTCTGTGTGCTGTATTTCTTGTATGCCTTGGATGTCACGAAGTCTTTATCGATCACCGTCACTTCTTTTTCACCCTGCAGTACCTGCGGCTTTACGTTCATAAAATGAAGGGTTTGCCCGCCGAAAGGTATATGCGTATCATTTTCCACCTTTACCTGGTCGAAATTGGCGGTTACTTTCAATGTGGCAACGGAAAAGCCGGCGCCTTCCACTTTCTGCCTGATCTGGTCCAGGTTCACGGCGGCGTTGGGCTTGAAGTGGAGGATAAAGGTGGTGGTGTTCAGATCGGTATCGATCTTGTCCACGAAAGGCAAGGTTTTCAGGGCCTTCTGGGTGGCGTTGGAACACATGGCGCAGGTTAGGCCTGCAGCCTGCAGGGCGGCTTTTTTATATTGTGCTGAAGCGGTGAGCTATGCACCGATGAATGCTATGGCTAAGAGGATTGTTTTCATGATCTTGATTTTTCGGGCCAGGGCCCGGTAACAATAATGCGTGCGGAATATGGGCACGGTTGTACGGTCCGGGAGGAAACGGCCTGGATCAGATCAGGAAAATGCAGTGCTGCTTGTAAAGAGGGAGCGCCGGTATCAGGGGCGGCGCATGAACGGGGGCCCAGGCTTTGAGCACAGGGGTGTTAAAGACCGGCTGGAGCCATACAGGCTGAACGGCCACGGGTAAGGCCACCCAGGATTCGGCCATGCCTGCAAAGGCTTTGGCGCCCTGATGGGAGTCGTCCATTTTAAAGAACTTCGCCTCGTCCTTGCAGCAATCACCTTTCAGGGGCATGCCGCATTTGGGGCAGGGCCCTTCGGAGGTATCATGCAGGCCCACGGAAGCCAGCTCGCCCATACAATAATGCGCATTAACACTGAACCCGCTGGTAATCAGCGTGTAAAGTATGGCAAAACATATGGTGAGCATTTTCTTCACGCTACAAATTTAAGATATTCCCGCTGAAATAACATGGCCGTTAATTCACGAACCACCAGCGGATGCCGACCCGCAATGCAAAATCGTTGCTGGGGTACAATGGGGCGTTGAAATTATAGTTCCACACGAAGGAGTTCAGGTTCTCGGCACGCACATAGGCTGTGAACGATTTGATCCTGAAATGCACGAAAGCGGCCACATCGGGCATATTGCTGAACTGCTGGAGGTTCTGGTACACGAACTGGCCGATCACAGGGGAATAGTCGTCCGCGTAATACGGCGTATTGTATTTCCCTTCCAGCCCGGTGTACAGGTTCAGGTTCTTGAACAGGCGGGCGGTGTAGGCCATGCGCAGCCTTGCCCAGAACGCGGGCAGCTGCACGGGCGCATCGCCGGCGATCTGCTGGAAAGCGGCATCTGCGTCGAACGTGAAGCTCCTTACGTCCAGGCGCTTGTAAACCACCAGCTGCAGGAGGTTGAACAAGCCGGTGAACTGGTCGCTTTCCGTATAGCTTTTGAAATAGGTGTATTTGTTGAAGAGGTAATAATTCGCGGTCACATTGTACTTCAGCTGCTTATTGTCCGCCCTGAACTGGATCTGCGTGATGTTCTCCTTGTCCAGGTTATTGTTCTGCCAGGTGGCGGACGGCGGGGGCTGGTTGGTGCCGAAGTAGCGGAAGACATACGAAGGCTCTTTATTCACGTTCATGGCCATCAGGCTCACGTTGCCGAGGGTCTCGTTGAGAAAGCGGCTGAGGCGGCCCATCACCATGTAATCTCCCGCGTTTTCACCCAGCACGTAAAACTCGCCTTTGGCCTGGAGGTCCCAGCGCTGGTTGCGGGTTTTATTGCGGTATTCCCCATGCACCCTGAAGTTCATGAACGATTCGTTCATGGCCTGGAACTGCCCCGCAATGGTTTCCAGGGTTCCTCCCAGCTTAATGAAGTGCGCGGTGTTGCCGCGAACGGGAAATTGCATGACGGAAAGGTCGTTGCTCATGATGCGCCAGCGGTGGCGGGTATAGATGCTGTCGTTGCCGCCCTCGGGCACCCTGAACCCGTATTTATTGGCATACCAGGTCGAGTCCGGCGATTCGTCGATAAACCGGTAAGTGTTTTCGGTATAGCTGAAAGTATGCTCTACCCTGAACAGCGGGTCGAATTTATAGATGTCTGTTGTATCGTTGATGTGGATGGAATCGCCCTTGCCCCAGTCGTACTGCTGCCGCAGCAGGATGCCTGCTTCCTGGTAAGCGTTCTTGGTGGCGATGGAGGTGTTGAAGAAGCTGCTGCTCTGCGCGCTGGCGCCGCCAAGGTTGGTGGGGATCAGGCGCAGCTGGGTGAGCTCGGGATTATCCAGGTCCGCCGGGTTTTGTATCCCCCCGTTCTCCCCGCCGTTCAGCTTATTGAGATAATAGCTTACGAAAAGATGGTACCGTTTGTTCTGGCTGTTGTAATTGGCCGTAACGCGGTAATTGTCGTGGTTAGTGCTCTGGTTCCGGTAGAAGCCGGGGGAATTGATCTTGCGGTAGGCAAAGGAAAAATTGAACTTCTCTCCCCTGTTCTGCGTGTGCATGAGATTGATCATCTGCTCCTGTTTGGCGCCGATGAGATAGCCCAGTTCTGAATAAGGCCGGTTGGTATTATAGAAACGGGCGTTCGTATGGTTGTAGCTGTATATGTCAAACGCATGGAAACCGGGGTCGAAGCCGGGGATCATGCGGGGGGTGAGCAGCAGGTTGCGCGCCGCGTTGCCATTGTTGCCGAGCGTCATGTAGGAAGCGGGCATGCCCAGGTAATTGAGCTGGAAGTCCGAGATGGTGGAATCCAGCATAAAATCCGTGGGCTCGTCCAGGTAACGGAAACGGAGCGTGAGGGTATCGGGCTCATGGTCGTGCTTGGAGGTATCGCGCTGCATGGACGCGTTGCCGCCGCCGCCGCCCGGGAGGCGGCTGGTATTGAATTGTGCCCGGAGGGCGGAGCCGGAGCATACCAGCAGT
>CBFHAF010000032.1:0-14166 GCA_965653435.1 uncultured Chitinophaga sp. | reverse complement strand
AAACAGCGCTTTGCAGTACAGCCGGGAGCAGTAACACAAAGGTTATACTGCATTAACCCAAACCGGTGCTGTATTAACAAATAATTATTCACGGGTTCTTTTGATTTTCCGGCAAATTGGAATCGATGCAATTAAATAATTTCTAAATTAGGCGTAGCAAAACTAGAAAATCCTACAAATTTAAAGGTTGCAACACCCATAAAATTTGATAATATCAAAAAAGTCCTAGTTTTGCCAATACACCAAAACAATCTTTCTTTATGCAAATCAGCAGTGTTAGAGATACACTCAGGGAGTTGCGGGAATTGGGCATAGAGAACATAGCCAACCTACATTACCAACTCTCCCCGGATGATCTGGCAGCACAGACCCTGGCACTGAAGCAGGGCTGCCTGAGCGATACCGGAGCCCTGGTGGTCAACACCGGAGAGTTCACCGGCCGTTCTCCCAAAGACAAATTCATCGTAAAAGACAGTATCACCGCTGATACCGTTAACTGGAACGACTTCAACCTGCCGTTCGCCCCCGAAAATTTTGACAGGCTTTACCGGAAGATCACCCGTTACTTCAGCGGCAAACCCGTTTGGGTAAGGGATTGCCAGGCCTGTGCAGATCCTGAGTATCGCCTGAACATCCGTGTGATCACGGAAACGCCCTGGGCCAGCCTGTTCGCCTACAACATGTTTATCCGCCCCGCGGAAGAAGAGCTGGAAACGTATGAGCCCGACTGGACCGTGATACAGGCGCCCGGCCTGCATGCGGACCCTTCAACGGACGGCACCCGCCAGCATAACTTCGCCGTGGTGAGCTTCACCAAAAAAATGATCATTATCGGCGGCTCAGCCTACACCGGCGAGATCAAAAAAGGCGTATTCACCATTCTGAACTACCTGCTGCCGCATGACAAAGGCGTACTGAGCATGCACTGCTCCGCCAATGAAGGCAAGAACGGGGACACAGCGGTGTTCTTCGGCCTCAGCGGCACCGGCAAAACCACGCTCAGCGCAGATCCCGAGCGCAAGCTCATCGGAGACGACGAGCACGGCTGGACGCCTTCTTCCATCTTCAATTTCGAAGGCGGCTGCTATGCGAAAACCATCGACCTCAGCGAGGAAAAAGAACCGGCCATCTTCCACGCCATCCGCGAAGGCGCGCTGCTGGAAAACACCGGCTTCTTCCCCGGCACCAATAAAGTGAACTATGCAGACAAAAAGATCACGGAAAACACCCGTGTATCTTATCCCCTGCACTATATTGGCAACGCCAAAGAGCCATCGGCAGGAATTATACCGAAAAATATTTTCTTCCTCACCTGCGACGCCTATGGCGTACTGCCGCCAATTTCCAGGCTTACGCCCGGCCAGGCCATGTACCAGTTCATTTCCGGGTATACTGCCAAAGTAGCCGGTACGGAAGCAGGCGTTACCGAACCGAAATCAACGTTCAGCGCATGTTTCGGCGCACCTTTCCTTCCCCTGCACCCAGCCAGTTACGCGCAGATGCTCGGCGAAAAGATGCGCAGCCACAACGTGAACGTATGGCTGATCAACACCGGATGGACGGGCGGGCCTTACGGCACCGGCAACCGCATCAAGCTCAGCTTTACCCGCGCTATGATCACGGCTGCGCTGAAGGGCGAGCTGGACAAGGTGGCTTACAAGAACCACGAAGTGTTCGGCGTAGCTATCCCCGAGGCAGTACCCGGCGTACCAGTGGAAATGCTGGACCCGCGCAACACCTGGGCGGACGGTGACGCATACGACAAGCAGGCGGCAGATCTCGCGGCACAATTTGTAAAGAACTTCGAAAAATATGCAGGCAAAGCCGATCCGGAGATCCTGGAAGCCGCGCCGAAAGTTTAATTGCCTTTATTAATTCCTTTTTAGATTCCTACGTTCATTTATCAATCTGGTTAAGGGGACTGCTCGGGCTAGGGCAGTCCCTTTCCATTTGTCGGTCATTTTTCATACCTTTGCGCATGCAAATTTTAGACGGCAAACTCACTTCACAGGCAATTAAAGATCAATTGGCCGTTAAAACGGCTGAATTGAAAGCCCAGGGCAAGAAAGTACCCCATCTGGCCGCCATCCTGGTAGGCAACAACGGCGCAAGCGAAACCTACGTTGCGTCTAAGGTGAAATCCTGCGCAGAGATCGGCTACAATTCCACCCTTCTTCGCTTCGAGGATACCATTTCAGAAAAACACCTGCTGGACCATATCAACATGCTCAACGAAAATGTGGATATAGACGGCATCCTGGTGCAGCTTCCCCTGCCGAAGCACATCAACGAAGAGCTGGTGATCAATACCATAGACCCGAGCAAGGACGTGGACGGTTTCCATCCCATGAACGTGGGCAAAATGGTGGCCGGCCTTCCCGCATTCATACCCGCCACTCCTTTCGGCATCATGCTGATGCTGGAACATTATAATATCGACACCAAAGGCAAACACGCTGTAGTGATCGGCCGCAGCCACATCGTAGGCACTCCCGTAAGCATCCTGCTGAGCCGCAACACAAATCCCGGCAACTGCACCGTGACCCTCTGCCACAGCCATACGCACAACCTGAAAGAGATCTGCCTGCAGGCGGATATTGTAGTGGCTGCCATCGGCCGCCCCGATTTCGTGACCGGCGATATGGTGAAAGAAGGCGCAGTAGTGATAGACGTGGGCATCAACCGCGTGCCTGACGCCAGCAAAAAGAGCGGCTTCCGCCTGGTAGGAGATGTGAACTACGCTGAAGTAGCGCCCAAATGCAGCTTCATCACCCCGGTTCCCGGCGGCGTAGGCCCTATGACCATCGCGGCATTGCTGAAGAACACCTATCACGCCGCCATTGGCCAGAAAGGCAACCAGAACTGATTTTAAGCTAACTTTGCATTATGCAGTCCACCATCATACAAACAGCAGCGCTGCCCGTGATGGAATCTTTCTACACCCTCCAGGGTGAAGGGTTCCATCAGGGGAAAGCCGCATATTTCATCCGCCTCGGCGGCTGCGATGTAGGCTGCGTATGGTGCGACGTGAAAGAAAGCTGGGATGCGGACAAACATCCGCAGGTGGAGATCTCCACGCTGGTAAACGAAGCAGCAGCCAATCCCGGCCGCATAGCCGTCATCACCGGCGGTGAACCGCTCATGCATAACCTCGAAGGGCTTACAAAAGCCCTGCATAAAGCAGGTTTCCGCACTCATATCGAAACATCCGGCTCCTCGCCGCTCAGCGGCAGCTGGGACTGGATCACGCTTTCCCCCAAGAAGTTCAAAGCCCCGCTGGATGAGGTTTGCAGGCAGGCGCATGAACTAAAGATCATTATCTACAATAAGTCCGACTTTGCCTGGGCTGAAAAATACGCGGCCCTCGTGAATAAACACTGCAGGCTCTATCTTCAGCCCGAATGGAGCCGCGCCGCTGAAATGACACCGCTGATAGTTGATTATGTGAAAGATAATCCGCAGTGGCAAATATCATTGCAGATACACAAGTACATTAACGTTCCCTGATCTATAACCCTGAAAATAAGGCTGCCGGCAGCTTTCCTCCCTTCAGCCGCCGTTACGCCGCACGCTTCAACAGCCATAACACAGATCAGGTTTGGCACTTCCATCATAAATACCCTTCTTTTTTCGTTATTTAGCAACGACTATGAAAAAACTCTTGTTACTCCTCTGCTGCATGGCCAGCCTGCCGCTGATGGCGCAAAAGACCGGCAAGGCCGAAAAAAAAGCCATGGCCCTGTTCGAGCAGAGCATGGACGCCATGCGGATCTACCAATACAACGACGCCGTAAGGCTTCTCAAAGAGGCTATCAAAGAAAGCCCCGCTTTTCCCGATGCATACGGCCAGCTTGGCCTTACCTATATCGCGATGAAACAATATCCCTCAGCGCTGGAGGCCTTTGCGCAGCTGGAAAAGCTGGATCCTGACGGGTTCCGCTCCGTGCGCCCTTCCTATGCGCGCGCGCTGGCAGGCAACGGCCAGTTCAAGGAAGCACTGGCCGCGCTTACGGATTATATGCAGACCGCAAAAAATCCCTCACCCAAAGCGCAACAGCTGAAGAAAAACATGGAATTCGCCGTCACCACCCAACCTGTACCGTTCCAGCCGCAAAACCTCGGGGACCGCATCAATTCCCCTGATCCTGAATATTTTCCCTCTCCCACCATAGACGGTAAAACCCTCGTGTATACCCGCCGCGTGCGCGGCCGCAACGAGGATTTTTTTATTACGGACCGCGACAGCCTGCAGTGGCAGGCCAGCCGTGATATGGGCGACCCCGTAAACACCGCATTCAACGAAGGCGCGCAGAATATTTCGCAGGACGGGGAAATGCTCGTGTTCACCGGTTGCGATTTCCCGAACGGCCGCGGCAGCTGTGACATCTATTATTCCATCAAAACACCGGAGGGCTGGCAGCCGCCAAAAAACATCGGCCCGGCCATCAATACAGAATTCTGGGAATCGCAGCCCTGCCTCTCTCCCGATAAACAAACGCTTTATTTCACCCGGGAAACACAGGATGCCGGAGCGGATATCTTTATGAGCGTGCGCAACGCCGCAGGGCAATGGAGCCCGGCAGAAAGGCTCGGCCCGCAGATCAATACGCGCGGGCGTGAAACAACGCCTTTCCTGCATGCAGACGGGCAAACGCTGTTCTTCGCGTCCGACGGGCATCCCGGCTTTGGCGGGCTGGATATATTCTACTCGCGCAAACAGGCTGACGGCAGCTGGGGGCCCGCCGTGAACCTGGGTTATCCCATCAATACCATCGAGGAAGAAGGCAGCCTGGCCGTTGCGGCCGACGGGAAAACGGCATACTACGCTTCAGACCGTTCTGATTCCAAAGGCTCGCTGGACATCTACAGTTTTGAGCTCTACGAAAGCGCACGGCCCATGCCTACCCTTTATCTCAAAGGTTACGTGTACGACGCCAAAACCAATGCCCGCCTCAAAGCCAGCCTCGACCTCATTGATCTTGCCACCAAACTTACCGTTGCCACCATCCGCAGCAACGACAACGGCGATTACCTGGTGCCGCTGCCTACCGGTAAAGACTATGCATTTTCAGTGAACCGGAAGGGATATCTTTTTTATTCCGATAATTTCTCGCTGAGAGAAACAAAAACAGATCAGCCGTTTGAAAAGAACATCCCGCTGACACCGCTGGAGCCCAATGCAGTGGCCGTATTACGTAATATTTTCTTCCCCTCCAATCAATACACGCTCGATCCTGCTTCCGCCACGGAGCTGGACAAACTGGTGGCCCTGCTGAAAGAAAACCCGACGATGGTTGCGGAGATAAGCGGCCATACGGACAATGTCGGTGGCGACGCCGCCAACCAGCAGCTGTCTGAGAACCGAGCCAGATCTGTGGTGGAATACCTTGTTCAGCACGGCATCCAGCCGACGCGCCTGAAAGCAAAAGGTTACGGTGAAACCAAAGCGATAGACAGCAACGATACCGAAACAGGCCGTGCGCAAAACAGGCGTACAGAGCTGAAAGTGATCAGTTTGTAATAAATTGCCGCTATGATCGCGTTATTTCCTTTATCGCAACCCGCTACGCTGACCGCTATCCTGGAAGAGCTGCAGCCGGGCACGCCGCCGAAATGGGGCAGCATGAACGCGCAGCAGATGATCGAGCACCTGGACGGTATCGTGCGCCATTCCGCAGGCGATAACGAATTGGCGGTGACCTCCCCTGCGGAATTGCTGCCTAAGCTCCTCCGCTGGCTGGAAACAGACAAACCATTACAGAAAATGATCGAAAACCCGGCTTTCAGCAACACTACCCTCCTGCATCCTGATCTCGATACCGCGATACAGTCGCTGCACAAGGGGCTGGCATATTTTCACCACGTGTACAATACTTCTCCCGGCCGTACTTCCACGCACCCGGTATTCGGGCCGTTGGATTATGAAGGCTGGATGCGGTTCCATCAAAAACATTTCCGGCATCACCTTACGCAGTTCGGCTTACTGGAAGAATGACCTTAAAAAAAAGTCCCGGCTAAGCCGGGACTTTTTTTATTCCGTTCTTATCGCGCTTCGCAAAGCACTGTCCGCATTTGCTCCTTTTGGTACCAGCGCGCTGAGCCAGTCACCGTACATAGCATTCGGCAGCATGATGAAACGCGTGCCGAGCTGGTCGTACAGGCGTTCTACGGCGGCGCTCCGTTCCGCTGGTGTTTTTTTATAGAAGTCTTCCGCGAAGTCGCCAAGGTTATCACCTACCAGCATTGCGATCTCGTATTTTTTTGCGATCGCATTGCGGCGTTCTTCTTTATTTGAATTGCCGGACGACAGTATGAGGTGATCATTGTCTGCAAAAGGGAAATTGTAGCGCTGCAGGTTTTTCAGTGTGGCTGTACGTTCGCTTTCCAGCCGGTTGGTAACGTAATAAATGGTGAAACCTTTTCCCGCTGCGTATTTAAAGAATGAAGGCGCGCCGGGCACTGTATCGCAGGCGGCTTTGGCGGTCCATTCTTCCCAGGAGGCCTGGCTCCATGTTTTCCCTTCAAGGGTAGTTTTGGCGGTGTATGGACTGTTGTCCAGCACCGTTTCATCGATGTCTGTCACGATGGCGCGTGGCCGCAGCGTTTGCTGGTGGCTCATCACTTCCACCCTTTCGCCGGCGATCCGGTAGGCTTGCAGGCATAACGCCTTGTATTCCGCCGCACGCTGCTGCCAGAGGGCTGCCCAGGCGGGGCCTCCGATGGCGGGCTGTGCGGTTGCCAGCGGTTGCGGGGTTTTACAGGCGAGGAATACTGATACAATTAGCAGGTAACTATAACGCATATACGATATTTTATGTGTGGATAAAATGAATGGGGGGATTTGAAAAAAGCCCGGGTAATTTGGCGTAAATTAGAGAAAATTGTTAACCCATGCGCGAAGAGCTTCACTACCGTATTGCGCTTACATTTTTACCTCTTGTGGGGGATGTGGCGGCGAAAAAACTCCTGGAAATATTTGGTTCGGCCACCGCGATCTTTCAGGCGCGCCGGCGCGAGCTGGAAAGTGTTGCCGGTATTGGCGCCGTTAAGGCGGCGGCGATCAAGAATTTCCGTGATTTTTACCGTGTGGAGGCGGAAGTTCGTTTTTTGCAGCGGCATCATATCAGGACCATATTTTTCACGGATGAAGATTACCCCGTGCGGTTGAAACATTGTTACGACAGCCCGGTGCTGTTGTATTATAAAGGCAAGGGCAGCCTTCAGCCTGAAAAAGTGCTTGGCATTGTGGGCACGCGGCGGCCGACGGCATACGGAAGCGGTATTTGCCGTGAGTTCATAAAGGCATTTGCGCCGCATGGCATTACCATTGTGAGCGGCATGGCCTATGGCATTGATATTACCGCGCACCAGGCGGCAATTGAGAACGGGCTGCCCACGGTTGGCGTGCTGGCGCACGGGCTGAACCGGCTGTATCCTGCGGCACATGCCCGGATCGCTGCGCAGATGCTGGAAACAGGCGGCTTGCTGTCCGACTTCAGCAGCGGGGCTGAACTGAACCGGCAAAATTTCCCCCGGCGGAACCGTATCGTAGCGGGACTTTGCGATGCGCTGCTGGTGGTGGAAAGCGGCATCACGGGCGGCTCGCTGATCACAGCTGATATTGCGGGAAGCTACAACCGTGATGTACTGGCCATTCCCGGCCGTATCGGCGATAGTTGCTCGGCCGGCTGCCTCGACCTGGTGAAACAAAATAAAGCCGCCCTGGTGGCTAGCCCAGAAGATGTGCTGCGCATGCTGGACTGGCGGCCTGCCGCTCCCGCCGCGAAACCTGTGGTGCAAAGCATGCTGTTCCATTCCCTGGAGCCTTTCCAGCAGAATATCTTACATATATTATCCGGGCATTCACAGCTGGATATAGACGAATTGCAGTACCACAGCGGTATTACGCGAAGCGCCATGGCGGCGGAACTGATGCAGCTGGAAATGTTGGGGCTGGTGCGGGCGTTGCCGGGGCATACATATCAATTAATCAGTACATGAAATAAGGACTGATTGGAATCCGGGGAAAAGTCGTACATTTGCGTGCAATTATTTAAGAACTACCAAAATAATTGCAATATGCCTGCGGGAAAATCCAAACAGAAATTTGTAGCTGACGGTCTCACCTTCGACGATGTTTTACTCGTGCCAGCTTATTCAGAAGTACTGCCCAGAGAAGTAAACATCTCCACCCAACTCACCAGGAACATACGGATCAACATTCCCATGGTATCTGCCGCGATGGATACTGTTACCGAAGCCACGCTCGCCATTGCCCTGGCGCGGGAAGGCGGTATCGGCATCCTGCATAAGAACATGAGCGTGGAAAAACAGGCCGAGCTGGTAAGAAAAGTGAAACGCAGCGAAAGCGGCATGATCCTCGACCCGCTTACCCTCAGCGCAGACTCCACCGTAGGCCAGGCCCTCCGCATGATGAAGGAAAACGGCATCGGCGGCATTCCCATCGTAGACGGCGATAAAAAACTCATCGGCATCCTCACCAACCGCGACCTCCGCTTCGAAAAGGCCAATACCAAAAGGCTGATCAGCGAAGTAATGACCAAAGACAACCTGGTAACCGCCCCCGAGAACACCGACCTGAAAAAAGCAGAAAAGATCCTCCAGCAGCACCGCATCGAAAAGCTGCCGGTGGTGAATAAACAAGGTAAGCTCGTAGGGCTTATCACTTACCGCGACATTATCCAGCTCACCAGCTTCCCCAACGCCGCCAAAGACAATTACGGCAGGCTGCTGGTTGGCGCCGCCCTCGGCATTACGCCGGACCTGCAGGACCGTGCCGCCGCGCTGCTGCATGTTGGCGTGGACGTTGTAACGCTGGACAGCGCGCATGGCCATTCCATTTACGTGCTCGAAGCGCTCAAAAAACTGAAAAAATCATTCCCGAAACTCCAGGTGATAGGCGGTAACGTAGCCACGGCAGAAGGTGCCCTGGCCCTCGCAGCCGCAGGCGCCGACGCTGTGAAAATTGGCGTGGGCCCCGGCTCCATCTGTACCACCCGTGTGGTGACAGGAGCCGGATTCCCGCAGTTATCCGCCATCCTCGACGCAGCGCAGGCCCTGAAAAAATCAGGTATCCCGGTGATCGCCGACGGCGGTATCCGTTACACCGGCGATATGGTGAAAGCCCTGGCAGCAGGCGCATCCACCATCATGGCAGGTTCCATCTTCGCCGGCGTGGAAGAAAGCCCCGGAGAGACCATCATTTACGAAGGCCGTAAATTCAAATCTTACCGCGGCATGGGCTCCATTGAAGCCATGGCAGAAGGCAGCAAAGACCGCTACTTCCAGGACGTTGAAGCCGATATCAAAAAGCTCGTTCCGGAAGGCATCGTTGGCCGTGTGCCCTACAAAGGCACACTGACAGAAGTGGTGCAACAGTTTGTAGGCGGCCTCCGCGCAGGCATGGGTTATGTAGGCGCCAAAGACATCAAGGCCCTGCAGGAAGCGCAGTTTGTAAAGATCACTTCCGCCACCGTGAAAGAGAACCACCCGCATGATGTGGTGATCACCAAGGAAGCGCCGAACTACAGCAGATAACGGCAAAAGATAGTCAGCATATAAGGGCGTACCGGGAAACGGTGCGCCCTTTTTATATAACCGTCCCCGTGTTTACATTTCCGTTAGGTTTGCCGCAGCTGCCGGTATTTACATTTTTCCTTTTTACATTTGAAAGATGAATGCATTCCTGCGAAAACGCTTTTCCCTGCTGCTCAGTATTTTAGCGGGGCTACTCATGTGGGCCGGCTGGCCTACCTCGCCGCTGACCTTCCTTGTATTTATCGGCTTTGTACCCCTGCTGGCCATTACGGACCGGGTGAAAGACGGGCGTGCGTATTTCGGGCTGATATTCCTTGCATTCTGGATATGGAACACCGGCAGCACCTGGTGGGTGGGGAATACCACCGTTCCCGCCAGCGGCATCTTCGCCAATGCATTCAACGCCCTGCTGATGAGCATCCCCTGGCTGGCGTACAAGGGCGCCCTTGCCAGAACAGGGCGCATCACCGGGTATTTCGCGCTGATAGTCTACTGGCTGACATTCGAATATATCCATCAGCAATGGGAACTGAGCTGGCCCTGGCTCACGCTGGGCAATGCTTTCGCCATGCGGCCGGATTGGGTGCAGTGGTACGAATATACAGGCACTGCAGGCGGTTCGTTATGGGTTTTACTGATGAACATCCTCGTTTACCAGGCCTGGCGCCGCGGCCAGCATGAGCCGGGATGGTTCTTTCTCTGGAAAGAAGGCTGGAAACCTTTGCTGTTGCTCATTTTGCCCCTGGCTGCCTCCTTTGCCGTGGGAGTAAGTGAGTCGGAGGCCACCGGGCGTACCAGGAACATAGTGGTCGTGCAGCCGAACATCGACCCCTATGATGAAAAATTCAGCGAAGGCGCCGCCATGGACCAGTTGCACAAACTCCTGGCTCTTACCAAACAAAAAATTGACAGTACCACCAGCTTCGTGATATGGCCGGAAACAGCCTTATTCCCTTCCGGCGCCTGGGAGCACCTGCTGAACGACCAGCCGGAGATCAGGGCCATCCGTCAATTCCTCGCCCAATATCCCCGCGCAAAGATCGTTACCGGCGCTTCCACTTTCAGGCGATACCTTGGCACGGACGAGGTGCCTTCCACCGCGCGCGTCATGAACGGGGAAATTCATTACGACGCTTTCAATTCTTCCATCCAGGTAGATACTTCCCTGAACATACAGGTATATCACAAAGCCAAACTGGTACCCGGCGTGGAACTGACGCCCTATATGCGGTACCTGCCCTTCATGAAAAAGCTGGCCCTGGATATGGGGGGCATTTCAGGCAGTTATGGGCTTACGCCCGGCGTGCCGTTGTTCTTCAACCCGGACGAGCAGTGCAATATTTTCACCGCCATCTGCTATGAATCGGTGTATGGCGATTTTGTGGCCGAAAAAGTACGGCAGGGCGCCAACCTGCTGGTAGTGTGCACCAACGACGGATGGTGGGGCAATACGGAAGGCCACCGCCAACATCTGCAATACGCCCGCCTCCGCGCCATCGAAACCCGCCGCTGGGTGGCCCGCAGCGCCAATACCGGTATATCGGCCTTTATTACGCCCAGGGGCGCGGTGACCGATCCCCAACCCTATTGGGAACCAGCCGTTATTGCCCATGCTGTAACACCTTACTACCATCAGACGTTCTACGTAAAATATAGCGGCTACATCGCCAGGGCTCCCGTTATCTTTTGTATATTGCTGGTAGCATACACCATTGTATTACGGGTAACTCGCAGGCGATATGTGGAAAACATTTAACAACGAAGGCCAGGACGGCACTTACTGGGCAGAGGGTGAAGGCAAAGCAGTCATCCTGATCCACGGTTACGGAGAAGATCAGTCGGTTTGGGAACACCAGACCGCTTTCCTGAGGGTGCACTACCGCGTACTGGTACCGGATCTTCCGGGCACGGGCAAGTCAGCCATCACCCATCCCCTTTCCATGGACAGCATGGGAGAATTCATTTACGGCATGATGGCCGCCGAAGGCATCAGCCAGGCTACCGTGATCGGGCATAGCATGGGAGGATACGTGGCACTGGCCTTTGCTGAAAAATACCCGCACCTGCTGGAAGGCCTTGGCCTGTTCAGCTCCACCGCCAGGCCGGACAGTGAAGAGAAAAAAGAGGCCCGCAGGAAATCGATCCGTATGCTCAACCAGTACGGGGCAGAACAATTCCTGCGGCAGTTGCTGCCCAATATGTTCGCCGCCGGCTTCAGGATCAACCAGGGCGCGAGGGTGGACAATTTCATCCAGCAGGCCATTAAAATACCCAAGGAAACACTGATCGCCTATTACGAGGCGATGATGGAAAGGCCGGATCGTACGGCTGTGCTGAAAGAGATCAAGGTGCCGGTGCTGTTCTTCATCGGGAAAGAAGACCAGGCGGTACCCCTGGACAACATTATGCCGCAGGTAACCATGCCGGCCATTGCCAGCATTCATATCATAGACCAGGTTGGACACACAGGGCACCTGGAGGTATACGAGGAAAGTAACCTGATACTTTACCAGTTTGTCGAATTCTGCCAACGGACTGTTTAAAAAACAAGTAGATTCAAGCCATTTGCGGAAAGTTTTGCTTATTACCTTCCTGGGCCTGGTATCCCTGGCTGCTAGGGCTGATCATATCATCGGCGGAGAAATGTATTATAACTGGCTCAGTGCCACCGCCAGCGGCAATACCTACCGGATCACGCTGAAGCTCTTCGTACGCTGTGACGCTACCACCACCCAGATCGATCCGGATGTGAACATCGCCCTGTACGACGGGAATGGAAACTATTTTGACGTGCTGGACCGCATTCCCCGCAATGACCTCGAAAAATATACCGCTACAGACGTGGATCCCTGCATCGTGAACCCGCCGTACGTTTGTTACCAGATAGCTTATTATACCACGCAGGTTACCCTCCCATTCAATACTACCGGCTATTATGCCACTTTCCAGCGATGCTGCCGGCGTACGCAGCTCACCAATATTTTTTCGGACGACAATAACGTGGGAGGCAGCTATTTCACCAAGATACCGGGCGCGCAGAATAATTTCGACAGCAACAGCGGCCCGCGTTTCAGCGCCGAAAAAGGTACTATCGTTTGCGCCAACAGCAAGTTCAAATACGATTACGCCGCTGCCGACCCGAACGGCGATTCGCTGGTATACTCCTTTTCCACCGCCTATACCGGCGGCGACCGCAACTTTCCGAAACCTGCCGTGTCCGGCGCGCCGCCCTTCGATCCGGTTTCCTATAAAGAGCCTTTCACCGCGGCACAACCGTTGGGAGACAAAGCGACCATCGACCCGAAGACCGGCGTCATTTCCGGGACCGCGCCGAGGAGCGGCCTCTACATCGTTACGGTATCCGTTCACGAATACCGTAAAGGCGTGTTCATCGGCGAGCATAAAAAAGAATTTCAATTCACCGTGGAAAACTGTGTGCGGCAGGTGGTAGCGGCGCTGCCGGATAAGTTCGCGGATTGCGACGGTTACGTGATCAATTTCGTGAACAACAGCACACCCAACAAAGAATACGTCTGGGATTTCGGGGACGGGAACACCCACACCACCAACAGCCTCGCCACTTTCCCGCATACCTATGCCGATACGGGCACCTACGTTGTGAAGCTCACGGTGGACCCTACCAGCAATTGCGGCGACAGTGCGTTCTCCACCGTAAAAGTATATCCCGTACTGGCGCCATCTTTTGATTTTAACGGGCTTTGCACCACCAAACCCACACAATTCGCCAATACCTCCACCACCGACGTCGGCGTTTTCGATTATTTTAAATGGGACTTTGGCGATGCCGCGCTCACAAACGATACTTCCAACCTGCAATCGCCCACCTGGCAATATACTACGCCTGGGAATTACACGGTCAAATTTTACATGAGCACCTCCAAGGGCTGTGAAAAAGAAGTAACGAGAACCATCAACATATACGACAAACCGCCGTTCACTGCTACGGGCGATACCCTGCTCTGCATAAAAGACCCGCTGCAGCTTCATGCGCAAAGCGCCATGGCAGGCAGCTACAGCTGGACGCCGCTGTACAATATCACCGGCGCCAATACCGCGAACCCTACTGTTTCACCCAAGAAAGATACCGCCTATAATGTCACGTTCACCGATCTTACGGGCTGCGTAAACACCAAACGTGTAGCCATAGACGTGCGTGACACGATCCTGGTGAAAACTTCGGCGGACAGTGTGATCTGCACGGGCGACCCGGTAGATCTCGTTGCGGAAGCCGATGGCGATTACAGCTTTACCTGGACGAATATGGATACCCGGCAGATCATCAGCCGGACCAATACCGTTACCGTAACGCCCGTGAGAACAGGCGCTTATTATGTCCAGGTAGACCTTGGCAGCTGCAATTCCCGCGATTCCGTTTTCTTCAGAACGGTTGACCCGCCCGCGGCCTTCGCCGGCATAGACAGTACTATCTGCTACGGCGATAAAGTGCTGCTGCAAGCCAGCGGCGGCGCATTCTACAGCTGGGCCCCTCCCGGAACGCTCACCAGTCCGCACAAAGCGAATACTATTGCATGGCCGAAAGAGACCACTACTTATGTTGTAACGGTAACGGATACACTTGGTTGCCCT
>CBFHAF010000031.1:0-14245 GCA_965653435.1 uncultured Chitinophaga sp. | reverse complement strand
GTCGCGCGCGGAAACTTTTTCGATGATGCGCAGGCTGCTGATCTGTATTTCGTTCAGCAGGATGCTGAAGCGCTCATAGTATTGGATAAGCCCGGGATGACTGATGACGGCGGCTGATGGGGGAATGTAGAGATCGTTCACCGTCGTGCGGCCGTTCTGCCTGGTTAGCTGCCCGATCACCAGGTGATGCAGGCCCATTTCCGCCGCTTCCACCTGCGCTACCGGCAGCATGTTCAGCTCGTATTGATGTACGGCATACGGGTGGCGGGGCGGCGTTTCTTCCGGGTCGGGCACGCCCGCCGGCATTCGTTCGTAAGGGTTCATAGCCAGCACGATGCTGTATTGAACGGCTACGCCTTCCGCTTCATCTTCCCCCGAAAAAGTGAATTGTTTAACCAGCTGGTGATCATATTCTTCCGGCATAAAATGGAACCGCATACCGCCGGATGTAATGGCATTGCAATGCCGCAGGCGCACTTCCACCTGGCCGGCCATCCGCTCCGTGATCTCAAAATCGCAGGACAGGCGCCTGCCGCGGTAAGGCGGCAGCAGACCGAAATCGTAGCTGCGGAGGAAAACCGAGGCCTGGTCGCGCAGGGAATCCGTAACGTGGTTACCGGTATCAATAAACTGGCGGCGGGAGATCTTCATACCGTCCACCCAGTTCACAGCATGGTGTTTAACAGGATATAACATAACAATTCGATCTTAATCTTTATCGGTAAATGCGTTTAGAGTATCACCACGCGGTCTTCCCCTGCCGCTTCATGCTGCAGGCGGGTTACCCTCCTGGCGAAAATCGTATGTCTCTCTTTCACAAGGTTCTTCTCCATGGTGAGCGACGGGTCTATGAACTGTTTCCTTTTAAAGAAGGATGGCTTCAGGTAAAAGATCCACCCGTAAGCTTCGCCTTCTTCCGAAAGGTAATGGATGCCGTTGCGCGGAAACTTCAGGTTATAATCGTCTATGAACTTCTTGAACCATACCCCGAAATTCATATCGGGCGGGGCTTTTACTTTCACTTTCAGCGGCGACGGGTCCGCCGCGCCCTTGAAGAGCTCCACTTCCAGCACCTTCAGCTTGTCCAGGTCCACATCGTACATATCCAGCTGTGGCGCCTTTTCGGGGTAATACCAAACGGAATATATTTCCGAAGGAATGTCCGTCATGGCGATATACGCCCACCAGAACACTGGCGGAACGAAGAACGCGAACAGGGATGTGCCGGCCAGCCAGCCGTAATCCAGCCCGTTGAAGAACTTAAACACCAGCTGGAACAGGTAAACGCCCAGCAGGCCAACGATCAGCCCGAGCAAGATCAGCATGCCCTTGCGTTCGGTGAGCGCTTCGGGCATATGCCGGCTGAGCAGGATAACAGCAGTAATACCCAGCAACAGGTATGCCACTTGTGCGAGAATGTAACCCCAGGGCATAAATTGCAGGCCCAGGGCGCCTAAAAATCCGGGGAGGCCCAGTACCAGGCCGGTGAGCAGCAGGGTAACCACCAGCCGGCGGCTGCCCATGATCCGGTTTTTCCTGTTCAGCACCACCATCACCGCAGCCATGATAACAGCAATAAGCGGGAACAAAATATAGCTGACGAAGGTCGATTTTACATCCATAGTCAATGGTCAACAAATTATAACAGGAAAATACGGAATAAACGCAAACATATTCCTGTAAAGGGTTAATTTTCCGGTAAGTTTACCGGCAGCATCTGCCCGATGCAGGATACAAATGTAAGGTTATGGAGAACGAAACGGCGTTTAATCTCAATAATTTTGAAACGGACTACAAAGCTTCCGTGCTTGCTGCAGAGCTGGTGGAAGCGGGTTACAGCCTGGAAGACATCTTCATCTGGCCTTCCGGCAACAGCCGCCGCAACTTCGCCAAGGATGTGCTGAGCGTGGACTGGTTCACGCCAGCCGGCGGCAACAAACAATTGCTCTGCATCAGGAGCAGCCGCGAAGGATTGTACGACATGCTGCCTGAAGGGCTCTTCCATAAGCCGGTCCCCTACTCTTCCACCCGCACCACCGAAGAGATCATCGACCAGATCAAAAGGCATAAGCAGGAAGAAAAGGACGCCCGTAAATTTTTCCTCCCGCTGGAAACCGAGATCAACCTGTTCCGCATCCTCATCGAGCTGCGGGAGAACAAGATCGACAAGAAAAATATCTACGACGACCTCATCCGCATATTCCAGCCAGCCTGGGAGATCTTCGACCTGCTCGATCAGCAGCAGGCCAACATTTTCCTGCACATGATCCCCTACCTCCAGAATACCCGCGGCGATATCAGCAAACTGGCGAACATCACTTCCCTCCTGCTCCAGATGCCCGCGGACGTGCAGGTGCAGCCCGCCCGCCCCCGCAGGGCGCCGGATTACCTGGCAGCCAACCGTACAGGCGAATGCACGCTTGGCGTAGATATGATCTGCGGCGATTCTTTCCTGGAAGGAGATGAAGAGATACTGATCACCGTGGGCCCCGTTTCTGCGCTGGAAGCACTCCGGCTGCTGCCCGGCAGCCGTCTCAGCAAGATCGTGCAGTGGCTGGTGGCATACTTTGTACCGGCCGATATGGAGGTGCGGCTCGAATCAGTGATCAGGGAAGAAGAAAGAACGATGGTGCTGGGAAGCGAAAACCCGCTTGGATATGCCTTGCACCTGGCCGGGTAAAACTATTCAACCGAAATGACCGTAGCCTGCCTCGCCGTTATTTTCCAGCTTCCTTCGCTGAACATCCAGACATTCATATACCGCCTGGTTACCCGTTTGCCCGCGTTGTCGCTCTGCCCCTGCGGAACCAGCACTTCTTTACCCATCGCTACTGCAATATTCCCTTTCAGCCTGACCAGCTCCGCGGTACGCTCAAATGAGGCATAGTTAAGCCGGCCGGCGCGAAGTGAGGCTTTGGTGCCTTCTACCGTGCCGGTGCGGTTGGCGGGTGTATTCACTATCATATCCGGAGACCAGTAACGGTTGAATAAAGCGTTGGAATCAGCCTGCAGCACGGCCTGCCTTTCCAGGTCCTCCAGTTTCCTGATATCGTCTTCCGTATGTTGCGCCCGAAGCGCGTTGGCGGAAAAAAGCATTGCAAAAAGCAGGAACCATTTCATGATGGGAGATTTATTGGGGAACAAATATCTATCCTGCAAGTTAGCTACAATATAACATTCAATGTATCCGCGGCATCCGCAAACTCAAAAAGCTTTCAGCGGGAACTGAAGGCTTTTTGCAGCGAAACGGTATGTTTCTCCTTATCCTTTCGGCATCTTGTCCATGTCCATATGCAGCACATTCCAGCGGTGGCCGTCCAGGTCGGAGAACACGCAGCCGTACATCCAGCCTTTCATTTCAGAGGGCTTATGATCACTGGCTCCGCCGGCTTCCACGGCTTTCTTCGCCATTTCGTCCACTTCTTCCTTACTTTGCGCATCGACGGACAGCAGCACTTCAGTTTGTTTCTGAGCGGCTATTTCCGTGTTGGTAAAGCCTTTAAAAGTAGGCTCGTCGAACAGCATCACCACCACATCTTTATCACCGAGCAGCAGGCTGGCGGAATTGGGCTGATCGCCATACCGGGTGTTGAATTTAAACCCGAGCCGGGTAAAGAATTCTTTTGATCTTTGAACGTCTTTTACCGGGAGGTTGATCCAGAATTGTTTCATAACGGATTCTTTTTAGGAGTGATCATTTATTTTTTTCGAGGTATTCATCCAACCTTTCATACCCTTCCCTGACACCGCGTTCCATACCTGATCTTACCAGCCCGTCGCGATCTGCAACGGAGCGGAAAACAGACTGCATGGTCAGTTTGGTGCGGTTGCCGGGAAGCGCTTCAAACACAGCGGTTTCCAGGCTTACGTGGCCTTTTTCGGGCAGGCCTTCGAATTCGAACGTCTGGATGATCCTTTCCGGGAATGTCACTTCGTGAACAGCGCCGTTGAATGCAAATTCATTCCCCGCATTATCCGCGTGAATATAACGGTAAGAGCCGCCGCTTTTCATGTTGAAGTGATCGACTTTCATCGTCAGGTCGCGCGGGCCGAGGAACTGGACAACGATGCTGGGGTCTGTAAATGCCCGGAACACCAGATCGCGCGGCGCGTCAAACTCGCGGATGACGAACAGTTCCTGTTTGCCGGGTTCGGCGCTAACTGTGGTTTGATTTTTTGTTTTCATGGCTTTCTATTTTTTGTTTGTTTTTTGGCCGCTCGTTTCTGTACAGGCTGCTCCTGCATGCCTATCAGGATCTTGTCCAGCTTCCCGAACCGGTGCTGCCAGCTTTCGCGGAAGCTTTCCAGCCAATCGCCCACCTCGTTCAGCTTTTCCGCCTGGATATAACAGTACCGCTCTCTCCCCTGCTGGTTAATGACGATCAGGCCGCATTCGGTCAGTATCCTGATATGTTTTGAAATGGCCTGCCGGCTTACGTCGAAGTTGTCTGCCACAGCGTTGGGCGTAAGGCTTTGCCGGGCGATCAGGTTGATGATCTCGCGGCGTGTCGGGTCCGCTATGGCCTGGAATACATCTCTTCTCATTTTTCTGCAGTATTAAATGCGCAATCGTTCAGTTGCGAATATACACGCAATCGATCGGTTGCGCAAAATTTATTTTTTTCAGGGAGGAAAATACCGGCTTAAGTGATTAAATATCAGTTCAAAAAAATTCTGCATCCCATATGCTGTTATGCCATTCGGAGGAGAAATATCTATCTTAGTGACGACAAACTGCTATCATGGCCCTCTCCCGCAGGAATTTCCTCACATTGCTGCCCGCCGCATTAGGCGCGGGCACCTGGCTCAAAGCCGCCGCATACGGCGAATTCAGCATCATGACCGTTACCGGCCCTGTTGACCCGTTCCGGCTCGGGCCCGTATTGCCGCACGAGCATGTAATGGTGGACTTCATCGGGGCAGATAAGATACAACCGGGCAGGTACAGCCAGGATGAAGTATTCAACACTGTGCTCCCCTATTTGAAAAGCCTGAAAGCGGCCGGCTGCAAGGCGATGGGCGAATGCACACCGGATTTCCTGGGCCGCGACCCTTTGCTGCTGAAGCGCCTCTCGGAAGCAACGGGGCTGAAGATCATCACCAATACCGGGCTATATGGCGCCTCCGGGCATAAATACCTCCCTTCCTATGTGGAAACCTCCGGCCCGGAGCAGCTGGCCGAAAGATGGATCGGGGAATACAGGAACGGCATCGGTGATACCGGTATCAGGCCGGGGTTTATTAAAAGCGGCGTAGATAAAGGGCCGCTCACCGGCCTGCAGAAGAAGATCGTTCGGGCTGCGGCACTGACCAGTAAAGAAACGGGCCTGCCTGTGTGGATACATACGGGCGACGGTGCTGCCGCGCTCGAAGAAGCTGCGATATTAAAATCGGAAGGCGTTTTTCTCGGAAAATATACCTGGGTGCATGCGCAGAATGAAAAAGACCTTTCCATCCACGAACAGCTTGCCAAAGCAGGCGCTTTCATTTCGCTGGACGGGCTCAGCAAAAATTCAGCGGAGGACTATATTTCCCGGCTCACCGCTTTAAAGGGCAAAGGCCTTCTGCAACAGGTGCTCCTCTCACACGATGCAGGCTGGTATCATGTTGGCGAGCCCGGCGGCGGCAATTTCCGGGATTATAATTTTCTTTGGGCCACCTTCATTCCTATGCTGAAAGAAAAAGGATTTACGGAGCAGGATATACGAAAATTGACAGTAAGCAACCCTGCCCGCGCGCTTACCATTTCTCCGCCTAACCGCAAACGCCTCACCTGACCGGAGCATCAGCTACTTGGCCACTACCAGTTCCTTCCCGGGAATATCCACGGTAATGCGGGAGCCCAGCCAGTTGATCCACACAATGCCGTCATAAATCAGCCCGTCTACAAACTGCGCGCGGAAATTGGTTACCCGCACAGAAGGCGCATTGGCCACAGCCAGCTTTGCCACTTCCGCGCGGTAGGTTTTAGATGCGAACGCCGTATTGATCTCGCTTTTACGCACGGTGGAATCCAGCGCTTTGAGGCCCAGCCTTTGCAGGTATTTTGAATTGAAGCGGTACACGTCTTTACCGGCGCCGCTGTCCAGGCAAAGCTGCAGCGTCAGCGAATCGTTCACCCGGAAATAGGCGAATATATCCAGCGCTTTACCGTGCGCATTATGCAGCTGAAGGGGAATACGCTCGCCGGCCATGCGGGCGTTGGACAGGGAGCGTTCTGTTTCCAGCACCAGTTCTTTTTTAACGAGGTCTATCGTGAAAGGCTGCTGCTCGAAAAGTTTCAGCGACAGGATGCCATCCAGCCCGCCAAGGTTGATATCAAGGAAACTCACTTCATCTTCTGACTTGTGCAGGGCGTCCAGCTGGAAATTATAGACCTTGTACAGGTCGACGTCCAGCCGCTCGCCGGTAGCGCGGAAAGCAGTAAACCCGCCATCTACCGCAACTTTGTGCGGGATCTTTTCAAAGAACGATTTGGTGAACACCGTAAGGCCGCCGCCGGTATCCAGGATAAAATTCCCTTCCACGCCGTCCACTTTCGCCTTCACGGTAATATGGCCCGATTCCAACACCTGTATAGGCACCTGGCTGTGAACCGCCAGCACGGAGATAATCATAAAGCCGGCCAGGATAATGATCTTATGAAGCATCGTATGATTCGTTTCAATAAAGATAAATAACAAAATAATAACCTGCACTTCACATAAGGTTCATATCCCTTTTTTACTCTTGCGCCATCTAAAACCTATATGAATTGCGTATGAAATTAAAATTCATGTTACCGCTTGCGGCAATGACCGCATTTGCAGCCTGTTCAAAAGATGATACCAAGAACCCCGAAACCAGGGAAGACGCTTCCACCTTCGAAGAGATCGGCAGCATAGACATCGGCAACGGTGGCGCAGCCGAGATCAGCGCATACGACCCCGCCACCAAACGCCTTTTTGTAGTAAAGAACGACGGCACCAATATGATCAAGGTGCTGGACCTTTCCGACCCTTCCAAAATAGTGCCCCTGCACGAAATACTCACCAACAGCGGCGCTGTGAACAGCGTGTCCGTTTACGGCGGCAAACTTGCCGCTGCCATTGAAGCCACCAATAAAACACTGCCCGGCCGTGTAGACGTATATAACACCAGTGACTATACGCTCATAAAAACCATTGCTACGGGCTCGCTGCCGGACATGGTAACGTTCTCGCCTGACGGAAAATTCATCCTCACCGCCAACGAAGGCGAGCCGGCTGCCGATTACTCCGCCGACCCCGTGGGCTCAGTTTCCGTGATCAGCGTAGACAACAACTATAGCGTAACGAACATCGACTTCAGCAGCTTTGAAGGCCAGAAGGCAGCCCTCCAGCAGAAAGGTTTCCGCATATTCGGCCCCAATGCCAGCTTCGCGCAGGACATAGAGCCGGAATACATCACCGTTTCCCCCGATTCCAAAACAGCCTGGGTAACGCTGCAGGAAAACAACGCCATCGCAAAGATCGATCTGGCCAGCAAGACCGCAACCGATATTTTCCCTCTCGGCTTCAAGGATTATAATACAGACGCCAATGCCGTGGACCTTTCCGATAAGGACGGCAGCATCACATTTTCAAAATCCCCGGTAAAAGGCATGTACCAGCCTGATGGTATCGCCGTGCTGCAAAACGGCGGCGGCATTCCCCACCTGTTTACCGTAAACGAAGGCGATGTGCGCGAATGGGACACGTATAAAGAGAACGTGCGTATTAAAGACCTCCAGCTGGACCCGGCCGCATTCCCGAACGCCGCCGCGCTGAAGGCAGAAGCAGCCCTGGGCCGCCTTAATGTTACCAAAACCCTTGGCGACCTGAATGCAGACGGCCTTTATGAATCGCTGTATTCCTTCGGCGCCCGTTCCTTCTCCGTCTGGAACGGCAACACAGGCGCCCAGCTGTACGACAGCAAGAACGAGCTGGACATCAAAGCCAAAGAAGCCGGTATTTACGACGACGCCCGCAGCGACGACAAGAGCATCGAGCCAGAAGGCATCACACTCGGCACCGTCGGCGGCAAAACCATTGCATTTGTGGGCCTGGAGAGAGTGGACGCAGTTGCCCTCTACGATGTGACCAATCCTGCCGCCCCCGTTTTCCTGAAGCTCCTGAAATGCGGCGACGCCCCTGAAGGCGTACTGTTCGTGGATGCAAAGAACAGCCCGAACAAAAAGAGCCTGCTGATCATGAGCAGCGAAGACGATGGCGTGGTGAAGATCTATGCCCCGAAAAATTAAAGCCCCGTATATTTATTGGATGAGACCGGCTTCGCAGCTACGCGGAGCCGGTTTTTCTTTTGGATTTTTGATTACTTTAGCGGCATACCCGTTACCGCATGCAAAAACTGCTTTTCTTCTTATTGCTCACCATTTCCACGGCCGTTTCGGCACAATACAACGTCCGCCCGCTGGATTCGCTCATCAACAGAGAAGAGCCTGCCTGGCCTTTTGTAAAGGGCTGGATAGATTCCGCCACCAACAAGGTGCAGGTGCTGCCGGTGGATACCGCCAAAGCGAAAAAAGCGCTGTACGACACGCAGGTGACCACCCGTTCGCCCATGGGCGCGGTTATTTACGAAACCGGCGGCATCCTGGTAGACAATGGCTGGATACGCATACTCGGCTCCGGCCATGCAAAGCTCAACCGCTCCGTGCCGGACTGGAACAAAGGCAAATCGTTCCGCGAATACGGCGAAAGGCCTTTATTCCTGCTGGTGGCAGACGATGCCATCGGCGGTTTCTTCGCCATCAACGGCGGCAAGTTCGGCTTCAACCAGGGCAATGTGTTTTACCTTGCGCCGGACAACCTGCAATGGGAAGACCTGGAGATCAATTATACCGACTTCCTCCTGTTCTGCTTCAGCGGCGACGTGGAAGGATTCTATGAAGGCCAGCGCTGGAAAGGCTGGGAAAAGGACGTGCCTAAGCTCGGCGCGGACAAATCTTACCTGTTCACGCCCGCATTGTGGGTAAGGCCCGAGCGCGCAGAAGGCCAGCGCGCAAAGAAAGCGGTTCCGGTAGAAGAACAATATAAAGTGATGATGGATATGCGGAAACAATTAAAACTGGAGTAAACCTTGCTGATCGTACTTTCCCGGATCCTGGCCTTCATCGCCCTCACCACACTCACTCAGACCGGCGGCCTCATTTACCTGGCCGTGATACTGACACCCTGGAACCGGGGCGTTAAGCTGATCAGTTTCGCCGGCCTGTACCTGCTGGCCACTTTTGCCGTAATACCCTTCGTTGCCGCGAAAACAGGCAGGGTGAGGGTTAGCTCCACCTTCATCTCCACCCTTCTGAACCGCAACTACGTGAAGCCTGAAATGAAAATGCTGGTCAACAGCCTGGAGCCCGGTATCCAATGCCTCGAAGGCAATTTCCCTTTCCTCGACGGATTCCCGCTGTTCCCGCACCTCAGCCATAACGACGGCCGCAAGCTGGACATTGCTTTCCGGTATACCGACAGCAAAACCGGGCAAAAAATAAGCGGTACTCCATCCTGGTTCGGTTACGGGATATACGAAGCGCCCCGCGCCGGCGAGCAGGATACACCCGGGCTATGCCGGGAAAAAGGGCATTGGCAATACAGCGCATTTCAGTACCTGGCCTTTCATGGGAGAAAAACCCGTTATACATTCGATCCCGAAGGCACCCGGGAACTGATCCTCCGGTTAGCCGCGAGCCCTGCGGTACAAAAAATATTCATCGAACCGCATCTGAAAGGCAGGCTGAACCTGCAAAGCAGCAAGATCAGGTTCCATGGCTGCCGGGCAGTGAGGCACGACGATCATATTCATGTGGAAGTGAAGTAAATTATTTTAAACCTGATATTTGCTGCTGACATACAGCTGTCATACCACCACATTTTCTTTGTACCATTAAAACCTGACAACATGAAACAAACAACCTCTCAACCCATGGTCTATTTAATGCAGAATTACGTGAATTACAACCTCTGGGCCAACGAACGCCTGGTGAACTGGCTGCGTACCAAGCCCGAAGAGGTGGTTCAACGAGAAGTGCCCTCCAGCTTCCCCAGCATCCAGAAAACACTGGTGCATATCTGGCAGACGCAGCGTTACTGGCTCTCTATCCTCCGCAAAGAAGAAATGCCGCAAACCCATGATGAATACACCGGCGACCTGGAAGACACGTACGCTGGCATCCTGGCGCAGTCCAAAGAGCTGGCGGACTTCGTGAGCACCATGACCGACAAGGATGTTCACGATACTACGCTTATTGTTAGCCCCTGGTTCCAGTCCGATTTTCAGAATTTCGAATATATCGTGCATGCCGTTACCCACAGCACCTACCACAGGGGCCAGATCACGACGATCGGACGGAATCTCGGGTTTACCGATGCGCCGATGACCGACTATAACTTTTATAATGTGAATGGAAAGTAGCTGCTTAACCTGAGAAAAAGGAATAACTCCATGTTGATCCTCGATAATTATTCAGAACAGATAGAAAGCTTTATCACGGCGTCGATAGCGAAGTTTATGTCTGAAAACGGCTTGCCGTCTTCAATTGGCGTTTATTGCTGCCCCTGGGCAGGGTGGATGACGACGAATTTCAACCTCGTTAAAACAGCCGGCGAAACGGGTTACAATTGCCCCGATTATGAATTCGTTGAATTTGACTACCAGGAGCTTTCAAACTGGCAGGAAGAATATGAAACGGATTCGCCGGTATATAAAGTATCGGGAACTGTCATTACACACCGGCATGAGCTCGGCGATGAAGCGTTAAATGAGCTTGTTCTTTCGTTCCTGGAACGAATTGTAATGAAGATAAAACAAACGCAGCAGCAGGAGATCCTTTTGCAGATGCTGGATAGCCGTTTCTACAAAGTTTTTAATTGAAACAGCTGTGGCCCGGTCATCCGGGCCCGGCGGCACCGTTCCAAATCGCCGGGGGCAACCCGTTTTTCATCGTTCCCCCCCGGCCTTCAACCGCCCCCAGGCGATAAAAGCGGCGATCGCTGCAAAAACGATATTCACGCCGATCTGCGATGCTTCTCCCCTAACAATGTGAAAAATGCCGGCGCATAACATAAGCGCGATAACCCCGGTCGCTGCTGTTGGCGTGAGCCTCGGCTTCACACGCAACAAGGCCGGAAGTATCAGCCCGAAGGCCCCGAGAAAGTCTATGATACCGGTAAACTTTACCAGGGCAACGGGTACTTCGCCCGCCCAGGGCCACATGGCGGATAATTTCCAAACGGGTTGAAATAATTTCAGGGAGCCGGACCAGGCAAGGCTGGCCGCCAGCACTATCTGTGCCGCCCAAAGGGAGATGTGGAGCGCTTTTGAAACGTTTTGGCGGTTGTTCATTTCTTTCTTTTTTATGAATGGATCAAAAGTAGCTACATTTACTATCCCCTGGAAAGCACTATCCTCATTGGATAGTACTATCCGGGGAGATAGTAACGTTAAAACAGAAAACAATGCTCACAAAAGGCGGATGCCCTAAAAATATGCTGTCCATTAAAGATGCGCTGGAAGCGCTGGAGGGGAGATGGAAGTTGCTGATCCTGTTCTCATTGTCTTCCGGCTCCAAACGGTTTACGCAAATATCCAAAGAGGTGACCGGCATTACAGACAAAACGCTGTCCAAAGAATTAAAAAGCCTGGAAGCAAACCAACTGATAAAAAGGGACGTGTACGACACCTTTCCCCCGACGGTGGAATACACGATCACCGCGCATGGGAAGTCGCTGGAAAAGGTCCTGGAGGAATTGCATTACTGGGGCCTGGCGCACCGGAAGAAGATCATAGGGAAATGATATGCCGGACGAACTCCTTACATCATTTTCCAGTACCTGTCAGCATCTCCTTTTATTTCAAGCCGTATCAAACCCCGAACTTGCGGCCATGAATATCACGCGGTACACTTCAGCCCACCGCCAGGCCTGCCTGGAAATTTTCGAAAGCAACCAGCCCCGTTATTTCGCGGAAGAAGAAAAACCCGGCTTCCTCCAATGGCTGGACGGTCATACGGACAGGCAACCTTATTTCGTGGTAAAAGAGAATGTTAAAGTAGTAGCCTGCGGCGGCATTTTCCTGGATGCCGCACACAACGAAGCCGGCCTTGCCTGGGGCATGGTGCATGGCGATTATCACAAGCTGGGTTACGGCAAACGATTCACTTTATACCGGCTGGCGCTGCTCTGCGAAACATGGCCGGAAGCGGCACACAAGATCGAGACCTCGCAACATACGGAAGGGTTCTATGCAAAGATGGGCTTTCAAACCGTGAAAATAGAAAAGAACGGCTTCGCGGAGGGCATTGATAAATACATCATGCACCTGCCCCCGAAGCCCTTATAATTCAGGTATAAATACGCAGGCTGATCCGGGATAAATGAGGGACATTTGGATAAATGTTAATCCCAGGTTATGATATCCCTCCAATCGATCAAGTTCAACCACAACAGTGGTTCCTGCAATACGGATGCGCTCACCATCCGCAGGAATGCCTCCCAGACGGTGAATGTACCGGAGTGGGTGGACGGGGTAAGCGTAAACCCCGAAGACAGTCCCGCCGCATACAGCATTGCGGATACGAACGGGAACACCATTACTATCCAAGCAAGGTTCCTGAGCACCAATCCTGAAATAACGCGCATACAGGTACGCGCGCTGGACCCTGTTACGGACCCTCCCGGCGAAACCGGCTGTTCAGGCTTCATTGCGAAGCTCATCCGCCGTTTCATCAAAGCCGTTGCCGGCAACGTGCTCGGCGAAGTGCAGGAACGCTGGGTAGACCTGGCGGCGGGCGATTCCGGTTTCGTGTCCTTCAACCTCATCAACACCAATCTTGCCAACGCGCGCGTCAGCAAACGCACTACCGAATGGCGGTGGCAATACCGGCTGAACGCTAGTGATCCCTGGCAGGAACTGCGCCATACTCTGCACCGCATCTACGCAGTACTGGGCACACCTACCCTGCCCTGGGTACAAACCGCCGGCAGCACGCAGCTGCCCTGGACCGAGGTGCTGGATTATGCTTGCAGCTGGGGCGTACTGGCCGGCACAACAGACGAGGCCGGCGCCAAAGTGACCGAACGTGTGTACGCACTGGGCCCGGGCACCATGGCCTATGATTGTCCCGGCGGCGGCGCCACGCATTACGCGCTGGGCAGCTTCGACTGCACCAAGTTCCTGGAGCTGCTGCGCGGTGGCCCCGGCAACGGCAACCTCGTGAATTGCACCGATTGTGCAACCATTCTTTCTACCTTCGCCAATATCCTCGGCTGCGACCTCTGGCAAAGCCGCATGCAATCCGGTTTCAAGCTCAACCCGTTCATAGCCGTGGGCTACAGCGCCTGGTATCCCGGGTGCAGCAACTGGCTGGGCACTTCCTTCTCCTACCACGAAGTGGCCTGGAAAGGCGGCTGCACCGCTTCCGATGCCGTGTTCGATGCATGCCTGCAACTGGATGCGGACGCCTCGCCCGGCAGTCCCCCGCATACGCCCATGCTGGCCACCAACATGGTATTCGGCGACTGCAGCAGCCTGGGCTACCGGCTGCGGCTCTCCCCCAACGTTGCGGGCGGATGCAGCAACTGCAACCCCGCACCGGGAACACGCCAGCGAAGAGCGCTCATTTAATTTTTAAACCTGTACACCATGGCACAAACATATCAACCCGAAAAATGGAACGTCTCCAAAAACCTTTTCATCTGGCAGTTCAGGCTAAGCGGCAAAGAGCTGCCGGGATGGACGCTGGCTGAAATGAAAACCAACCAGCATTTCCGGGACCACGCCGTCCATGAATATTACTGGTATCAGCAGGAGAAGAACGTCATGATCAAAACAGACGTGATTGCCGCCGCTTCCTGGAAAGAAGCACAGGCAATATTCCGCAGCCTGCTGGAAGAACATATGATCGTGCAGCTGCCCACCGTTCCCGATAAGCTGGCCCTGCTGGGCGATGTAGCTTACACCGGGCCCGCCGAAGACATCCGCAACATGCTGTTTTTACGCGCCAACATGATCGTGCGGGTGAACAGTATAGGCCGGGAAACCGTGAAAGCAGACCGGTTCGCTTTAGACATAGACGGCCTCTTCACGCGCGGCGGTAAACCCGGCGGGCAACAGACCAGGCCGGAGATCAGGAGCTTTGAACCGGAAAAAGGAGAAGCCCGGGCAGGGGAAACCGTTGCCCTGAACCTCCGCGCGGACGACCCGCTGCAACGGCATTTGTGGTACCGCT
>CBFHAF010000030.1:0-14377 GCA_965653435.1 uncultured Chitinophaga sp. | reverse complement strand
GCTGAAGTCAGGTATAATGGTGAGCAATGCGCCATAGCTGAAGTAGGTGAGGAAAGTGATCACCACCGGCGCCATCACCAGCGGCTCGAATATTTCCTGCCTGGAAACCTTTAGCAGCGCGGGCCTGAAGTTCTGGCGGTTGTGCAGCGTCTCTTTCATGCCGATGAGGATCACTACGGAAAGCAGGGCAAATACGGCTGAAACCTGGAACATCACGGTAATGCCCCAAGCATTGGCGATGGAACCGCCGATGGAAGGGCCCAGCGAAAGCCCGATGGTGCTGAAAAGCCCTACCATGCCCATGGCTTCCGCCCTGCGGTTGAAAGGCACCATATCCGCCACGTAGGCCGACGTGCCCGTAGGTTTAAAACCGGTGGAAAAGCCGTGGAAGAAACGCAGGAGAAGAAAAGCGCCTACGGAACTGATCAAAGGGTACAGGAGGCTGCAGACCACGCAAACAACGGAACCGAACACCATTACAGGCACGCGGCCGATGGTATCCGTCAGTTTGCCGGAAAAGGGGCGGCTGAGGCCGGCCATCAAAGTGAACAACCCGATGATATATCCTTTGTATTCCGCTCCTCCGAGGCTGGTGAGGTAAGCGGGCAGTTCGGGGATCATCATGTTAAAGCTGGCGGAAAATAACAGGTTGCTGAAGCACAGCAACCAGAACTGCATGGTGTACATCTTCCCCTTCAACTGATCCATGCTGCAAAGTTAGGAGGATGGCCGCAATTCACCCGTAAATTTTTGCAAAATCGGTTTTGACGGGTTCGTCAGGGACGAAAACAATTCCCGGACGGCCGATAACCGGTTTCTTGTCTTGTATGCGGGTATTTCAGCCCGGTCTTTACGTGCCGGGCGCTGTCAGGAAGCGGCCCTATGGCGGACCTGCGACAGGCCCTGGTAGCTTTTGCGGAAGGTCTTGGGCTGGCAGTCCTTAAACTTCTTGAATTGTTTGTAAAAAAAGGACACGCTTTCAAAGCCCGATGCGTAACATATTTCACTGATCTGCATATCCGTTTCGATGAGTAGTTTACAGGCCCGGTTGATCCTGTACTCATTCAGGAATTCGAAAAACGGTTTTTTCATGATCTTGCTGAAGAACCGGGAAAAATACATCTCGCTCATGTTTACCCTTTTGGCAATATCCGCAAGGGCTACAGGGTTCAGGTAATTGGCCTGGATATAATCGTACACGGCATTGATGCGCGCATTGTCCGTCCGGTTGAGCACGCCTGTAAATTCCTGTTCGCAGAGAAACCTGCATGCTGTATTGCGCGCAAGGTCCTGCAGGATTTCCAGGAGGATGATCATTTTCTCGAAAGGAGGCGCTTTGAGAAGATGCAGGAACTTCGGTTTTAACTCAAGCGCCTTGTCGCGGTCTACCGCAATGCCCTTGCCCATTTCGGACAAAAGGGCCGATATCGATTTGAACTCGATGCTGCTCATCCATGTTTCATTGAGGAACCCTTCCTTCAGGTAGATCACGATCGCGGTGACTGCATCATCGCCTTCTTCACGGCTTCTGTGCCAGGTATGCGGCAGGTTGGAGCCCAGCAGCACAAGGTCATCCTGGTAAAAGTTCTCGGTACTGTTGCCGACATAACGAACGCCGTGGCTGCTCAGTATATAGGTGATCTCCATTTCCGGGTGGTAATGCCACGGATAATCGAACTCCTGACTGTTTTCCTGCAGGTCAATCTTGAAGAGATTGGACTCAGAGGGTATAGGCTTGAAATGCGGCTTCATATTCTAAATATATATGAATTTGCACTAATTTTTTTCATTGTGGAGATATCTGCTGCGAAATAGCGGAGTAAAATAACAAAATAGGATAACCGGGAAAGATAATAAGCGCGCAAATTGCAATAAGATCAAAATAGGACAGTGAATAAGCGATATCGTATAGAGAATCCTGTGTGCGGGCTGTTACTTTTACCAGCGTAACAACAACCAAAATACGCAAATAACTATTTATGAAGGTGTACGCAATAAAGAATATTTTCACGTTTCAGGTTGCACTTCTTCTTTTTTTTGTGAATGCAGCAGCGCAGGAAAAAATCACGATTACCGGCACAGTAACCGACGGTAAGACGGCTCTGCCGAATGTATCTGTCTTCATTAAAGGGACCAGCCAGGGAACCACCACTACAGAACAGGGAACGTTCAGCATCCAGGCTTCCAAAGGGCAGTCGCTCGTATTTTCATTCATCGGGTACCAGCAGCAGTCCATAGTGGTTACAGGCCAGAAGAACCTTTCCGTCACGCTCCTTCCATCGGCAGACCAAACCCTGAACGATGTGGTGGTGATCGGTTATGGCACCAGGAAAAAGGTTTCGGTAACAGCGGCCATTTCTTCGCTTAAAGGAAAAGAAGTGGCTTCCGTACCCGTTGCCAACCTGAGCAACAGCCTCGGCGGCCGGGTATCCGGCGTTGTGGTGAAGCAGGGCTCGGGTGAGCCGGGAAGAGATGGATCGAACATTTTCATCCGCGGCATTTCCTCTACCGGTTCCAATGCGCCGCTGATGATCGTGGATGGCATTCCCCGTCCTTTCCAGCAACTGGATCCCAATTCCATCGAATCGTTCACGGTATTAAAAGATGCCGCTGCCGCCGCTCCCTACGGTGTTGCCGGCGCCAACGGGGTTATACTCGTGACGACCAAACGCGGTAAAACAGGCGCACCTTCGCTGAGCTATAACGGTTACGTAGGTTTCCAGAACCCGGTGCGGCTGCCCGATTTCGTAAATTCTTACCAGTACGCGACGCTGCGCAATGCCGCCGCGCGGAACGAAGGGCTGCCGGAACCCTACACCGCAGAGGAGCTTCAGAAGTTCCAGGACGGTTCCGATCCGGACGCATACCCCACTTTCAAGGACATCTGGGGCTCCATCACCCAGAAAAACGCGGTCCTTACCAACCACAACATCGAGATCTCCGGCGGAACGGAAAAGATAAAATATTACGCAGGCCTGGGATACCAGTTCCAGGAAGGGATGTGGGCCGCCACCAATTCCCGGCGCTTTAACCTCACGCTCAACCTCGACGCCCGGGTAACAAACACCACCAACGTATCGCTGAACGTGACCGGGCGGTCGCAGAAAGACATGTACCCCGCAGTGGGCACCGGCCGCATCTTTGAGCTGATCGGCTACCTTCATCCACTGTACGGGCCGCTCAGGTTCAGCAATGGCATGAACGGCACTTTCCTCACCGGCAGCCTTTTCAACAGCGGCTACCAGAAAATAAACACTACCGCCCTCTTTACACAGATATCCCTGGAGCAGGAGCTGCCGTTCATACGCGGGCTGAAAGCAAAAGGCACCATCGCCTACGATCCTTCGCACATGATGAACAAGCTGTGGACGCTGCCCGTGCATAAGGCCAGCCTTGATAAGACGCAGACCCCGTATGTGATCCGGGACGGCATCTGGGGGCAAACAAAACCATCGCTGAACCAGAACTACACCAACGAATACCAGCTTACCTACCAGGCGGGGCTCAATTACGACAGGAACTTCGGCAAGCACAACGTGAGCGCGCTCGCGCTGTTTGAAGCGAAGAGCAACGACATACAGACGCTCGGCGCCGAAAGAAGGAATTACAACCTGGTGATAGACGAGATCAATCTCGGGAGCTCCAGCCAGGCCGATATGAGCACCCGGGGGATATCGTCCACCGGCAGGCAGGTAGGGCTCGTATACCGCGTTGCGTATGATTACGGGCAGAAATATCTCGTTGAGGCCAGCGGCCGGTACGACGGCAGTTATTTTTTCCCGCCGGACCAGCGTTTCGGATTTTTCCCCGCATTTTCGGTTGGCTGGCGCCTGTCTGAAGAAAAGTTCCTGCGCAACAAACTGAGCTGGCTGGACAACCTTAAGATCAGGGCGTCTTACGGCGAAGTAGGCGCGCTGGCGGGAAGCCCTTTTCAATATATGAGCACCTACGATGTGCTGGGAACGAATTATATACTAGGCGGGAACGCCGTGCAGGGCATCCGTGAAAGAGCGGAGCCGAACCCGTATATCACCTGGGAACGCGCCAAAAAAACGGACGTCGGCCTGGAAGCGAACTTCTGGAAAGGCCTGCTGAATGTGGAGATAGACTATTTCTATGAAAAACGTTCCAACATGCTCGTAAACCCCGATGTGGTGATCCCCGCGGAATACGGCATAGGCGTGAGCCAGGTGAACGCGGGCATCATGGACAACCGGGGAGTGGACCTGACGCTGAGCTCCGTTTACCGCGTTTCCGGCGACCTGCAATTGTCCCTCGGCGCTACCATGACCTATGCTAAGAACAAGGTGCTGCAGGTTTTCGAAACACCTACCACTTACAACAACCCGAACCGGAGGGTTACCGGCCGGCCGCTCGGAACACAATTCGGTTTCCGCTCGCTGGGGTATTTCCAGGAATCGGATTTCGACCACGCGGGCAATCTCAAACCGGGCATCGCCGTGCAGCCATGGGGAGCGGTGAAGCCGGGAGACATACGGTATGAAGATATCAACGGCGATGGCCGCATCAACGATAATGATATCACCGTGATCGGCGACCCTAACGCCGTGCCGGGAATCATCTACGGCTTCGCGCCGGGTATAAAGTACAAGGCGTTTTCACTGGACGTTCTGTTCCAGGGCGCCGCCAGAACGAACTGGTATTACCATCCTTCCTCCATTGTGCCCTTTTGGGAAACCATGCTGCCTTATGTGCAGAATTTCGATTACTGGCGGCCGGACAACACCGGCGCAGCATACCCCCGGCTTACTTCATCGCCCACCGTCAACAACCTGCAGCGCTCTTCCTTCTGGATGGGGAAATCCAATTACCTCCGCCTGAAAAGCGCCACGCTGGCCTGGACGGTGCCGTCAAAAACGATAAGCAGGCTTAAAATGCAAAGCGCGCGGGTGTTCCTGTCCGGCCAGAATATCTTTACCTGGACGAAGCTGATCAACTACGATCCGGAAATCGGCCCGAACAATTCCGGGCATCCGCAAAGCAGCTGGACCTATCCTAACCAGAAAGCACTTTCTGTAGGAGCCAACGTTACCTTCTAATCAGCAAAAACTTTTTTGTATGAACCATCAGTTCCTGAAAATATCACACCGTTTATACATCATCCTTTTATGCTCCGTGCTGTGCGGCGGCTGCAGCAAATTCCTGGACGTGTTGCCGAAAGAACAGGTGGCAGATGAAACGCTTTGGTCCAGCACATCGAACGCGGACCTATTCCTGAACGACATTTACGCCTCTGTTCCCACCATTTTAACCAGCGATCCCTGGGAGAACTTTTCAGACAATTCCATGAACGGGCAGGCGGGAAAAGTAAGCACGAATATTTACGGTCCTTCCATCTATACGCCCAGCAATGCGCCTAACAAGTGGTCCCTTTATACCGCCGTCCGCAAAACCAATGTGTTTATCACCAAAGTGACGGCTTCGCAGCTCACGGAAAGCTGGAAAAAATTGCGGCTGGCCGAAGCCCGTTTTCTCAGGGCCTATTTTTATTCCATATTGTGGACTTACCATGGCGGCGTTCCCGTTATTACCGATGTGCTGAATATCGGCGAGCAGGGTGAAAATGTATTCAGGCCGCGCAATACATCGGCGGAAACATATAACTTCATAGTGAACGAATGTGCGGAAATTGCGCCTGATCTGCCGCTTACCGCGGAAACGGGCCGCGTTACCTGGGGGGCAGCCATGGCGCTGAAAGGTTCCTGCGAACTGTTCAACGCCGGAGCCTTGCACAACCCCGCCAACGATCTTTCGAAATGGGAACTGGCTGCGGCCACTTACCGCCAGATCATCGATAAGAACCGTTATACGCTGTTCCCTGATTACAACACGCTTTTTTTCGAAGAAAACAATAATAACGTGGAGGTGATCTTTAGCCGCCAGCATCTTGGAGGCACAGCCCTCGCCAACCTCCGCGACGGAGAGATCGGGCCCCGTTTTGTAAATGGGGCGCTCACCGGCTGGGGGCATGTGAACCCCACGCAGGACCTGGTGGATGAATATGCCATGGCAAACGGCCTTCCCATAACGGACCCCGCTTCCGGCTATGATCCGCAGAAGCCGTACGTTGGAAGGGAGAAACGTTTTTATGAATCGATCGTATACGACGGCTCCACCTGGCTGGGAAGCGAAATGATCATGAAACAGGGCGTGGGCAGCCTCAATGCAACCGATCTAAACAATAGCAGCATTTCCACGAGAACCGGCTATTACATCCGCAAAGGCATCAACCCGAAATACGCCAGCGCCACGAACAACCAGAACAGCGCCAATTGGATCATTTTCAGGTATGCGGAAGTGCTGCTGAGTTACGCCGAAGCAAAAAACGAAGCAACCGGCCCGGACGGGTCTGTTTACGAAGCCATCAACACCGTAAGGAAAAGGGTGAACCTTCCTGACCTGCCTGCCGGCCTTAGCCAGGCCGCAATGCGGGTGGCTATACACCGGGAAAGAAGGGTGGAGCTGGCATTTGAAGACAAGCGCCTGCCGGACCTCCTGAGGCTGCGCCTTGCTGAAGTGATCCTGAACCGGCCGGTGCACGCCATGAAAATTGCTAAGGAAGGGGCCCAGTGGGTGTACACCAAAGTGCCCGCCGGCGGTGGAAACAGGGCCTTCTTCCCCGCAAAGAACTATTTTCTGCCGATCCCCCAGTCCGCTATCGACAAAAATGCAAAACTGGTACAGAACCCGAATTACGACTGAGGTATGCCGGGTAACGACTGGTCCAATAACAATAAAAGGGAAGTATTTTGAAACAACTAATTCTATGCATAGCCTTCCTTTACGGGCATGCAGCAGGCTCCGCCCAAACGGCGGACGTACGGGTAAGGTTCGGGAAACCTCTCGGGCCGATGAAGATGGAACAAATGGCCCTGGGCCAGGGAGGTTTGTCTGAAGAACCTATGCTGGCCACCCGGACCACGGAGATCAAAGCCCTGCATCCCGCTGTGATCAGGCTGTTTGTCAGTGAATACTACGAAGTGATCTCGAAAGAGGGAAAGTATCATTTCGAAACGCTGGACAGTATGGTCAATAACATATTGCAGACCGGCGCAAAACCGTTCATGAGCTTTTGCCTTAAACCGGCCCGCTTTTACCCCGTGATAGACCACGACATCGTGGACCCTAACGATTACAAGGCATGGGAGGAATTCGTGTACAATGTCGTAAAACATTATGTGGACCGCGGGGCGGGCATCACTTACTGGGAAGTAGGCAACGAGGTGGACTTTGGAGAGATGGGAGGCACGCCTTACCGCTGCACGCCCGAAAACTATGTGCGTTATTACAAACATACAACGGCCGCCATCCTGCGTGCGGACCCCTCGGCAAAAGTGGGCGGCCCGGCGCTGGCCTGGTACAAGTCGCCCATTTTGCCGGCATTGCTCAAAGCCTGCGCGGATGAAAAGCTGCCGCTGCATTTCGTGTCCTGGCATCATTACAACAACGATCCGCTTGTGATACGCGGGCAGATAGAGGAAGTGAAGAAAATGATCGCGGTGCATCCGGGCCTGCATCCGGAAACGATCATGAACGAATGGAATGTGGACCTGTTCAATCCCATATTGGACCCGCGTTTCCAGCCCTGCTACGTGGCCGAAACGATCTGGCAGATGAAGGATGCCGGGTTGGACTGGTCCTGCTATTATCATATCAGGGACTGGTATGTATCCTATGAAACATTCGTCAAAATATTTTCGCCCAAGGGCACCGCATTCATGACCCGCTGGTGGAACCGGCAGGCGCAGTTCAGCGGGCTGTTCGACTACCAGAACCAGATCAGGCCGGCATATTATACGTTCAAGCTGCTGTCGCGGCTGGCGGGCAATCAATTGCAGGTAACCACAACGAACAATAAGGTACATGCTTTTGCCGCGCACGACGAAAAGCTGGAGATGCACAATTTGCTGCTCTGGAATTTTTCGGCGGAACCAGTTACGGTAAAGCTGCACCTCGAAGACCTGCCGAAGGAAATGAGAACAAGGCATTTTGTGCTGGATGCAACCGGCGCCGGTACTGACGAAAACCAGCGGCTGCGCCCGGAACCTTTTGCCAAGGCTGAAAAAGGGGACCAGCTGCTCACCGTACAGCTCGAACCCTGGGCCGTCCATTACTGGTCACTCGAATAGCCGCGAATATTTTTAAGGATTATGATTGTAGACATCCATACTCATGTTTTTAAGCCCGGCAATGACTTTGGGCCCGCCTTACAGGCCGATCTGTCCAGGAACAGCGTAGATCCGCGCTCCTGGGGCGATGTTGCTGAGAGGCACCTGGAAGCCACACTGGCGGCGGATGTAGCCGTGGTATTCGGCTTGCAGGCATCCGCCACCGGCTGGAACATACCGAATGAAGATGTGGCGCTGCATGTGGCCCGCGCCCCGGAAAGGCTGTTGTTCTTTGCATCGGTGGATCCCCTGCAGCAGGGGTTTATGGACGAACTGGAGAAATGCCACCGGGAGCTGGGAGCCTGCGGGGTGAAGCTTGCCCCGCTTTACCAGAATGCGCACCCGCAGGACCCGCGTTATTACGAGATTTACCGTTATTGCGAACAACACGGCCTTCCCGTGCTGTTTCACGCGGGCACTTCCTTTGTAAGCGGTACCAGGCTTGAATATTCACGCCCCGTACATTTCGATTCCGTGGCCGTGGACTTTCCCGGGTTAAAGATCGTGCTGGCTCACCTGGGGCATCCCTGGGAAGGAGAAACCATCGCGGTCATCCGCCGGCACGAAAACGTATATGCGGATATTTCAGCGCTATATTACCGGCCCTGGCAATTTTACAATTCCATGCGTTTGCTGGTGGAATACAAAGCATCGCACAAGGTGCTGTTCGGTTCCGATTTTCCTTTTACTACCACCGGCGATTCGCTTAACGGCATCCGCGGCATCAACGGCATGCTGGCGGCCAGCGGCCTTCCTGCCATACCCCAGGGTATCATAGAAGAGATCATTCATCGCGATGCCCTGCGCCTGCTGAACCTGCCCAACCCTTTAAAACAGACCAGGTGAATAACATACCGGCATATATGAAGGCTTTGCAGCTGAAGGGGCTTGAAAAGCTTGAACTGACGGAGCTGCCAGTGCCGAAGCCCGGCCGGGGGGAAGTGCTGGTGCGCACCGGCGCAGCCACCATATGCACCTCGGACCTTCATGACATTATTTCTAATCCTTTCAACATTGTTTACCCCCGCGTGCCCGGGCACGAAGGCGCAGGAACGGTGGTGCTCGCCGGTGCAGGCGCCGGTTATCTTTTACCGGGAACCAGAGTGGCAGCGCATCCCGTTGTGCCTTGCGGCAAATGCGGCGAATGCATGCGGGGACTGGAACATCTTTGTGCCGACATGGGCCATTCGGGCATCGACAGGGATGGTTTTTTCGCGGAATATTTTGTGCAGCGAGCGGACAGGGTGGTGGCCATTCCGGATGACATGACCTGGTCGCTTGGCGCTTTGCTGGAGCCCGTTGCCGTTTGTTTGCAGGCAATTGCAAGAGCGGGCGGCATCAGGGGGAAAAAACTGCTGGTGGCGGGAGACGGGCCTTTCGGAAATATCATCGCACGCCTTGCCCGCAGGGCAGGCGCCGCATCGGTGACCGTAACAGGCAGGGAGCCGTTCAGGCTCGGCATGATACGCGGTGCGGAAGTAATGTATGAAGCGCCGCCCGGGTCGGCAGATGTTGCGATACTCGCCGTAAGCGCCGCCGAAGCGGTGGACGCGTGCATCCGGGCGCTCCGCCCGCGCGGGAGGCTTGTGATATTCAGCAGCATCACGCAACCGATGCCGGTGGACCTCTTTGCGTTACATGTGCGGGAACTGGAACTGGCAGGGGCATGCAATGATGAAAACAGGATGGAAGCGGCGCTGGATTGTCTTAAAGACCCCTCTCTTATGCTGGAAGAGCTTGTCACGCATCATGTGCCTTTCAGCAAATGGGAAGAAGCGTTCAGCCTCGCGCGGAACGGCCACGACAGGGCGCTGAAAGTGGCATTGACCTTTGAACATGACTAACAGAACGATATATGAAGATCACGGATGTTGAAACTTTTATACTCCGGTCGCCTTACGAGATCACGCTGCCGGAGAACAGCGATGAAGCCAGGGGCGTGAAACATTGCCTGCTGATAAAGGTAAGTACGGACGAAGGCATCACCGGCTGGTCGGACGTGGAAACGTCCCCGCATGTCGGCAAAGCCGCCGTGGATGCGCCAGAAAGCGGTGCGGGCATGTTCGAAGGCCTGCGTGCGCTCGCCATAGGAGAAGATCCTTTTGACGTGGAACGCTTATGGGATAAGATCTACCGCGGTACCATCTACTTCGGGCGGAGAGGCGTGGCCATGCAGGTATTGTCCGGCTTCGACATCGCCTGCCACGACATCATCGGCAAAGCCATCGGCAGGCCTGTGCACAAGATCCTGGGAGGCGCAAGAAGGGATAAAGTGCGCGCTTATGCATCCACGCTCTTCCGCTCTTCCCCCGATTCCATGAAGCGGGCCTGTGAATTCTATCTCAGCAAAGGGTTTACCGCTGTGAAGTTCGGATGGGGCGTATTTGGCCAGGACCCTAAGCTGGACATAAAGCTGGTGGCGGCGGCTCGTGAAGCGCTGGGCCCGGATGCCGCGCTGATGATAGATCCCGGCTGGATGGTGGACCGCAGCGCATACGATGCTATCGAACTGTGCAAAGCGCTGGAGCCGTACAATATTTTCTGGCTGGAAGATTTCCTGCACCCCGAATTGTACGACGGCTATGCGCGGGTAAAGGCCGCAGGCGTGCGAACAAGGCTCGCCGCGGGAGAACAGGAAGCCACAGGCTGGGGGTTCCGGGAACTGATACAGCGTGGCGGAATAGATGTAGTGCAGCCGGACCTTACGCGCTGCGGGGGCTTCACCCAAATGCGGAAGATCATGTGGGAGGCGGAATATGCAGGAGTGGACGTTTGCCCGCATGCATGGCTCACAGACCTGCTCACCGCCGCGAGCCTTCATGTAAATGCCGTGCTGCCGAGGTCGCTGTTCCTGGAATACAACGTCAGCGACAACCCGATGCTGCGCGAGATCATTGAAAACCCGGTGCAGATGGAGGCGGATGGATTCATTCCTGTGCCGCAGGGCCATGGGCTGGGCATACACATCAATGAAAAGGCCGTAAAAAAATTCAGTGTTAACCAATAAAAATATCAACCCGATACTTTCATCCCCCTAATATTTATAACCCGAAAAAATACAGATATGGAATTTACCCAAACAGTAACTGATGAAGAAAAATTCAAATGGATAAAAGAAAACCTCTACGTTCCGATCGTATGTGATGTGCTGGATACACTCGGGTACCGTAACCAGGCCATGCACCAGCGGCTGCGCCCGCTGGACCCCGAAAACAGCGTGATGGTGGGCAGGGCCAGGACCCTTCGCTGGATGGAAACAGACTACGTGGAGCATGATTCCTACAGCATGGAGATCGAAGTGGTGGATTCGCTGAAGCCCGGCGATGTGGTGGTGCATTCCACCGATTTTGCAGGCACCAATGCACCATGGGGCGAGCTGATGAGCACCATCGCAAAACGGAACGGAGCGGTAGGCTGCATCTGCGACAGCATGATAAGGGATTGCCTCCGGATCGTAAAAATGAAATTCCCCGTGTTTTATGGCGGCATACGTCCGCTGGACAGCCTGGGGCGCGGACGTGTAATGGCCTACGATGTGCCGGTGCGCTGCGGCGAAGTGGTAGTGCATCCCGGCGAGCTCATCTTCACGGACTTCGATGGTATTGTGGTGGTGCCGCGCGCTGTGGAAAACAAGGTGCTGAGCATCGCCCTCGACAAAGTGAAAAAAGAAAACCAATCCCGTAACGACCTGCTGAAAGGAGATTCCCTGAGAGCTGTGTACGACCGCTACGGTGTACTTTAAAGAAACCGCAAATGAACATTCTTTGCATAGCAGCCCATCCGGACGATATTGAAATACTTTGCGGGGGCACCCTGGCGCGGTATGCCGGCGAAGGCCACCAGGTAACCATGGCGGTCTTTACCAGCGGGAACATGGGCGATACCATCATTGAACCGGGGGAACTGGCGGCCATACGCGAACAGGAAAGCCGTGAGTCCGCCGCAATCATCGGCGCAAAGCTGATCTGGAGCGGCGTAATGGACGAGCATGTTTTCCCGGACAGGGAACAAAGGGGAATAATGATCGATGTATTGCGGGAAGCCGACCCGGACGTGATCTTTACGCATTCGCCCAACGATTATCACCCTGACCACCGGTATGTAGGCCAGCTGGTATTCGACGCGTATTTCCAGAAAGGGTTGCCATTCATTCCCGGGCAGCAGCGGCCTGCCTGCCGGTTCGCCCATTCACAGCTGTACCTTATGGACAATCTTGGCGGCATCGATTTCCAGCCGGCGGAGTACGTGGATATATCCAATGTGTTTGACATCAAAACAAAAATGCTCGCCTGCCACAAAAGCCAGTTCAGGGCCATGCAGCAGCTTGCTTTTACAGACCTGCAGCAGATGATCGAAGTACAGGCCCGGTTCAGGGGAATGGCCGCGGGCGTGCGATACGCGGAAGGCTTCAGGCGGTTGGACGCATTCCAGCGCGGGCTCACAAAGCGCGTACTGCCATGAATCCATGTCTTGTTCAAAAATGTGCCCTCTGTAACGGGCATTTATTCAAACCACTTCTTTTTTCATGAGGACCTTTCATCTTTCACTGCTGGATATATTGATCATCGTAGGGGGAACGCTGCTGGTAGTGATCATCGGGCTGATAGCCGCCAGGAAGGTAAAAAGAACGACGGAAGGATATTTCCTGGCTTCGGGCAATATGCCCTGGTACCTCATCGGTGCTGCGTTTGTGGCCACCAGCGTGTCCAGCGAACAGATCGTCGGCACCATGGGAGCCACATACAAAGGCGGCCTCGCCGTAGCCAACTGGGAATGGTGGGCTCTGCCCACTTACCTGCTGATGATGGTGTTCTTTATTCCCGTTTATCTGCGCAACAGGATATTAACCGTGCCGGAACTGCTGAACCGGCGCTTCGGCCCGCTCTGCGGCGCTATTTACAGCATCGTTATCCTGATAGGGTACATATTCGTATTCCTTCCGCCGGTGCTGTACGGAGGCAGCATCACGGTAAGCGGCCTCACCGGATGGGACCAGGATTATGTGATGGCTGGGATCGTATTGCTGACGGCCAGTTACACCTTGCTGGGCGGATTGAGCTCCGTGATGTGGACAGATGCGATACAATGCCTGATGCTGATCGCGGGGGGTGTGTTATTTTATTTCGTTGCGCTGGACAAAATACCAGGCGGCTGGAATGCCATGGTAGAGGCCGCTCCGGAACGTTTTCACCTCTACCGCCCTCCGGCCGATGCTGAGGCGCCGTTTGCCGGGCTGGTACTGGCTTCGTTCGGTGTTTTCCTTTTTTACCAATCCTCCAACCAGGTGATGATACAGCGCATCCTGTCCGCCCGCAGCACGTGGGATGGCATGATGGGGATCATTTTCTCCGGGTTCATCAACCTGGTAAGGCCGCTAGTAACCTGCCTGCTGGGGCTCGTTGTATACCACTGGCTGGATGTGATGAAAGAAGGCCCTTCTCTTTTACCCGCCAACCAGGACAGTACGTTCCCAAAGGCGCTGGAGATCTTCGCGCCGTCAGGGCTGAGAGGTATTATCCTGGCCGGTTTTTTCGCCGCCGTGATGTCCTCGGTCAGCGCACTTGCCAATTCGATCGCCACCATTTTTTCGCTGGACGTATACCGGCGTTTCTGGCGGAGGCAGGCAAAAGACAGGGAACTGATCATCACCGGGCAGCTTTCCGGCGGCATGGCGCTTTTTATTGCCACGCTAATAGCCCCGCTTGTAGGAGATGTTGGTTTGTTTAAATATTTCCAGACAGGTGTAACCTATATGGCAACGCCTTTCATATCCGTGCTGCTGATGGGAATTTTGTGGAAAAGGGCCAGCTACGGCGGCGCTATCGCGGGCCTTACCGGGGGTGTGCTCATACAACTGGGGCTGGCAATGCTGCTGCATGCGCTGGATATCAACCTGAACTGGCTGTATGTAGGCGCCATCGCCCAGGCGCTCACTATGCTGCTCATTGCCGCGGTTTCTCTGGCAACGCCGGCCACACAGGCGGCACAAGCGGCGCCCATCCTGTGGAAAGCCTCCTGGCTCCGCGCCATGAATGATGAAGACCGGCAACGCCCCTGGTGGAAAAGCATCAGGCTCTGGTTGATCCTTTATGCGCTTGCATGGTGTTACATCTACTGGCGTTTTTGGTAAAAGAACTTTATGATCTTCTGAAGAATAACCTGAAAAAACATTTAACCTGACTAACATT
>CBFHAF010000029.1:0-14470 GCA_965653435.1 uncultured Chitinophaga sp. | reverse complement strand
AATTAGAAAACTTTTCCATAATCCAGAATTTATTTCTGAATTTTTTACTGAAAAAATTGCATAACTTCTACAGGAATACCTTCGTATTCCAAACATTTGGATAGCTTCATTGAAACAAAAAAAGGGGAGGATTTTTTATCCCTTCACCGCCAGCAACAGCTCGAGATCTGTATACTTCAGCTTGAACTTCTCGCTGAGATGATAATTGGTAAGGGCGCCTTTGTAAAGGTAAATACCGTTGCGCACACCGCGCTTGATCCACACCAGGTTCTCGAAGCCGCCGTCGTCCGCGGCTTCCAGCAGCAGCGGCATCAGTACGTTGCTGATAGCCTGTGAAGCGGTGCCCGCGAAGCCGGAGGGGATATTCGGCACGCAGTAATGGATCACGTCGTATTTTTTGAAAACGGGGTTTTCGTGGGTGGTTACTTCAGAGGTTTCAAAACAGCCGCCACGGTCGATGCTCACGTCTACGATCACAGAGCCGGCCTTCATGTTGCTGACCATGCTTTCACTCACCACAATGGGTGTTCTGCCGCTTTGGGACGACAGTGCGCCTACCGCCACATCTGCATTCCGCAGCTGTTCCGCCAGCACCTTGGGCTGGATAACGGAGGTGAATACACGTACGCCGATATTGTTCTGAAGCCTTTTGAGCTTGTAGATGTTATTATCGAAAACCTTCACGGAAGAACCTAACGCCAGCGCGGTACGGGCTGCAAATTCGCCTACTATGCCCGCCCCGATGATCACGACCTTGGTGGGCGGAATGCCCGTAACGCCGCCCAGCAGTATGCCTTTGCCCTTGTTGGAATTGCTCAGGTACTGCCCGGCAATGAGCATCACGGCCCCGCCGGCTATTTCACTCATAGCCCTTACGATGGGGTACGTGCCGGAATCGTCTTTCAGGTTCTCAAAAGAAAGCAGGGTGATGCGTTTGTCCATCATCTTCTGGAGCTGCTCCGCTTTCAGCACGGAGAGGTGGATGGGTGAAATAACGATCTGGTGGGGGCGCAGCAGCTCTATCTCTTCATCGTTGAGCGGCGCCGATTTCACGATGATGTCCGCCTTGAACACTTCCTTTTTATCATACACGATCTCTGCACCGGCTTCTGAATAATCCGTATCATAAAAATGCGAACCGTCGCCCGCCTTGTGTTCCACAACTATATGATGGCCATTGTTGCTGAGAATGCTTACTGCATCGGGCGTCAGCGCGATGCGGCTTTCCTGGAAAGATGTTTCCTTGGGTATACCGATGAACAGCCTGGAGTTCTTCGTGGGGATGTCCAGCGTTTCTTCCAGCGGGGAATATGTAAATCCGGCACTCACAACAGTTTTTTGCCTTGGCTCCATAATCGTAGAAAATTGAGTGTGTTAGGTCACTTTCAAAGATACATTTATTATTGCAGGGACGGTGTAAATTCCCCCGGGTCGGCCGATCCGGCAATGAGCTTCCTGCGCTGGTCCGCCATTACGGACAGGTATACATACACCGTATCCTGCGGCAGCAATGGCGCTACAACCTCCGGCCATTCCACGAAACAAATGGCGTCCGGGTGGTAAAGACAGTCTTCCACCCCCGCTTCTATAGCTTCTTCCAGGCTTTTCAGCCGGTATAGGTCCAGGTGGTAGATGATCTTCTCCCGCTTGCGGGCATCTGTATACCGGTATTCATTGATGATCGAGAAAGTGGGGCTGGCGGTGGAATCTTCGACCCCTTTGGCATTGCAAAGCGCTTTCACAAAGGTGGTCTTTCCCACGCCCATCTCGCCATTCATTGCAAAAACCTGCTCATTGGTGAAAGTTTCCCAGAACTGGCGGGCGGTTTCCGGCAGTTCTGCATGTGAAAATGTAATCCTCATACGCTGTATCCCTGGTATAAGCCATAAAATTAGCAATTCCGGGCCATTAATCACGCAGCCGGGCGAACGGAAAAAGCACCGCTGTTGCAATAATAGTCCGCCCTCCGCAGAAACCCCGGCCATAGCCGGAGAGGTACAGCCAGCGGCGCTAAAAAGCACCGCCGTTGCAATAAAATCCCTGGTCCTGAAAGGCAGTATGTGGTAATTTTGTACTGCATCCTGTTACCCCCCGGAATAATTGAAAAGCTATGGAAACGATCAGTTGCAAAGTAAAAGGGATGAACTGCTCCAGCTGCGCCCTTACCATTTCAAAATACCTGGAGAAAAAAGGCATGGAAGATGTGGCGATCAGCGTTGCCACGGAGGAACTGAGCTTCAACGTTCCCCAGGGCTCGGACGCGGGCGACATCATCAACGGAATTAACAGTCTTGGCTACGAAGTGGTGCTGCCCAACCAGGGGCCGGCCAGGAAGCCTTTTTATACCACGCTTTCTTTCAAATTCTGGTTCTGCCTTGTATTTACGGCGCCCCTGCTGCTGCATATGTGGGTGAGCTGGCATTGGCTGCATAACGCCTGGGTACAGCTGGCTTTAACGTTGCCGGTCTACATCGTGGGCATGCTGCACTTCGGCCGGAGCGCCTTCCGCTCGCTGCGTAACGGCATGGCCAATATGGACGTGCTGATCACGCTCGGCGCCACCGCCGCTTTCGCTTACAGCCTTACCGGTACGCTGATGAACATGGGCGCGGATTACCTCTTCTACGAAACCGCCGCGGCCATCATCACGCTCGTGTTCCTGGGCAACCTGCTGGAGGAAAGGTCGGTTAAATCCACCACCACGGCCATTGCAGAGCTGGCTAAGATGCAGCATACGGTGGCCAGGAAGATCCATGTGAACGATAAAGGCGAGGAACATATCGACGAAGTGGACAACAGCGCGCTGCGCACGGGAGACCGCGTGCTGGTGAACACCGGGGACAAGATACCCATGGACGGCACCATTTACTGGGGCAGCTGCCATGTGGACGAATCTATGATCACCGGCGAAAGCGGGCCCGTGTCCCGTAATGAAAAGGATAAAGTGATCGGCGGCACCATACTGGAAAGCGGCAGCATTAAAATGTACATCACCGCTACCGGGAAGGATACGGTGCTGTCTTATATCATAGAGCTGGTAAAACAGGCCCAGCACAACAAACCGCCCATGCAGAAGCTGGCGGACAAGATCAGCGGCATCTTCGTGCCGGCGGTGCTGGGTATTGCGCTGGTCACTTTCCTCGGCTGGTATTTCATTGGCGGCACCCCGCTGGATGTGGCTATCATGCGGAGTGTAGCCGTGCTGGTGATTGCCTGCCCCTGCGCCATGGGCCTTGCCACTCCCGCTGCCGTGATGGTGGGCCTCGGCCGCGCCGCGCGTAACGGTATTCTCATCAAAGGCGCCAACACGCTGGAGTCTTTCCGCAACATCCGGCAAATTGTATTCGATAAAACCGGCACGCTTACCACGGGGAAATTGAAGATAGGCCAGTGGAAAGCCATTGATCTGAGCGACGGTGCCTTCCGGTCCCTCGTATTCAGCCTCGAAAAATATTCTTCCCATCCCATTGCCCGCTCCCTGGTGGCCGCCTGGAAAGGTATACCGGAAACGGTTTTGCAGCAGGTGCGCGAACATAAGGGCATTGGCATGGCAGCTAAAGATAAAGAAGGGAACGAATGGCGCCTGGGCTCCTACATCTTGGCGAAAGAGGCTACCACAGACGATTCGCACAGCATATACCTGCTGCGGAACGGGGCGCTCGCTGGCTGGATCGATTTCATCGACGAGCTGCGCCCCGAAGCGAAGAACGTGATCAGCCAGCTGAAAAACAGCGGTATCCGCACTATCCTCCTCAGCGGCGACATGCAGCGCAAATGTGAGCAGCTGGCCGGAGAGCTGGGGATCGATACGGTGTTCGCCGAGCAATCGCCAGAGCAGAAATTGCAAAAGATAGACGAGCTGATGCAATCCGCGCCCACCGCGATGGTGGGAGACGGCATCAACGACGCGCCTGCCCTGGCAAAAGCCACCATCGGCATATCGCTCAGCGATTCCACGCAGGTGGCTATGCAGAGCGCCAATGTGATATTGCTGAACAACCACCTCGGCGCCCTGCCGCTGGCGCTAGGGCTGGGAAAACATACCTATCTCACCATCAAGCAAAACCTTTTCTGGGCCTTTATCTACAACGTGGTCGCTATTCCCGTTGCGGCGCTGGGATTCCTGAACCCTATTGTGGGCGCGCTGATCATGGGTTTGTCTGACGTAGTGCTGGCTATCAATTCCATCCGTCTCCGCTTCAAAAATGTAAACCATTAAAAATTGTCGTTAATTCGTATATCACAATCGGTTTGCTGAATGATATACTGGTTAGACCTCATCGGTACTTTTGTTTTTGCCATATCGGGCGCATTGGCCGCCTGGGATAAAAAAATGTACCACGACATATTCGGCGTGAGCTTCACCGCATTCGTTACTTCCATCGGCGGCGGCACGCTGCGCGATCTCATACTGGGCGTACGCCCGGTATGGGTGGGCGACGGCGACTACATCATCGCCATTACGCTGGGGGTATTGGTGACCGTGCTGTTCCGCGCGCGGCTGCTGCGTTTCCGCCGGTCCATTTTCCTGTTCGACACACTGGGTATCGGGTTCTATACCGTCATCGGCCTGCAGAAAGCCCTGCTTTACGGTGTGCATCCCTGGGCCGCGGTGATCCTCGGCATGATATCCGCTATTTTCGGCGGGGTGATCAGGGATATGATGGTAAATGAAATACCGCTCATCTTCAGCCGCCAGATATACGCCACTGCCTGCCTGGCAGGCGCCGCATTATATATCGGGCTGCGGCATCTGGGCGTGGACGAGGACTGGAACATGGTAGCCAGCATCCTGCTGGTGATCGGCATACGTTTGACCGCGCTGAGAAAAGGCTGGTCGTTACCCTATTTACAGAAACATTAACGCATGGTTTCGGCGCTTTCCATATTACACCGCTTCTGGGGTTACCAGCAGTTCAGGCCTTTGCAGGACGAGATCGTGGCATCCGTTGCAGCAAGGCGCGATACGCTGGCGCTGCTGCCGACAGGCGGGGGGAAGTCCATATGTTTCCAGGTGCCGGCCATGATGAATGACGGGCTTTGCCTGGTGATCACCCCGCTGATCGCGCTGATGAAAGACCAGGTGGAGAACCTTAACAAACGCGGCATTCCTGCTTTTGCGATCTATGCCGGCATGCAAACGCGCGATGTGGAAAAGGTGCTGGCGCTGGCGCGCGAAGGGGAGATAAAATTCCTGTACGTTTCGCCGGAACGCCTGCAAAGCCGCCGCTTTCTTTGGTATTGCGAAGTGCTGCCCGTAAAGCTGATCGCGGTAGACGAGGCGCATTGCATTTCCCAGTGGGGATACGATTTCAGGCCCGCTTACCTGCAGATCGCCAGTATCCGCGAACAATTCCCTGATGCGCCGGTGCTGGCGCTTACGGCCACGGCTACGCCGAAAGTGAAGGAAGACATCTGCGAGAAGCTCCAGCTGCGCAACCCGGCCGTGTTCGTGAAAAGCTTTGCCCGGGCGAACCTTTCCTACAGCGTGGTGGAAGGGGAAAACAAATTATCCCGCATCAGGCAGATACTGGACCGTGTGCCGGGCTCAGCCATTATTTACTGCCGGAACAGGCGGCAGACGAAGGACATAGCCGGCCTGCTTTCCTCGCAGGGCATTTCAGCCAGCTACTATCACGCGGGCCTCAGCAGCGCCGAACGCTCTGCCCGCCAGGAAGCCTGGATCAAAAGCGAGATCCGCGTGATGGTGTGTACCAATGCCTTCGGGATGGGAATAGACAAGCCGGACGTGCGCATGGTGATACACGCCGATATGCCCGACAGCATTGAGGCCTATTACCAGGAAGCGGGCCGCGCAGGCCGGGATGAACAAAAGGCCTATGCCGTGATGCTATATTCTGAACGGGATATTAAGGAACTGGAAGCCCGAATCCCGCTTCAGTTCCCTGAACTTGAAGAGATACGCGGCGTATTCCAGGCCGTGGTGAATTATTTGCAGGTGCCCAAAGGTACGGAAGGCGTGTATTACGACTTCGACATCAACGAATTCGTAAAACGTTTTTCCCTCAATATCACCACCGCTTTCAGCGCACTCCGCATTCTTGAGCAGGAAGGCGTCTGGCAGCTCAGCGAAAGCGTTTACCTGCCTTCGCGCGTGGAATTCGTGACCAACCGCGAAGCGCTCTACGAATATGAAACGGCGAGCCCCGCCATGGAGCCGCTTATTAAAACCTTACTCCGCACCTACGAAGGCATTTTCGACAATGCTGTGCCCGTTTTCGAAAAACAGATCGCGCGCCTCATGCGCATCGATGAGCAGGACGTGATCCACGATCTGCAGCTCCTGCACCGGCAGGCGATCATCCGGTATTATCCCCGTAAAGACAATCCCCAGCTGAATTTCCTTGAAGAACGGGTGAGCGCGCAATTCCTCCAGGTGAACATGGCCCGGGTGGAAGCCCGTAAAAAGGTAATGGAAGCGCGCATCGCCGCCATGGCCAATTATGCCCGCAACGGCAATACCTGCCGCACGCAGCAGCTGGTAGCCTATTTCGGCGAGAAGGACGCGAAGCCCTGCGGCGTTTGTGATGTGTGCGTTAAGAAAGAAAAAGGGGAGCTGAAAGAAGGGGAGTTCGGTAAACTGGCTACCGCCATCCTCGGCGCATTGCAGGAAAAAGGTTCCGTGCAGGACCTGGTGAGGCGGGTAGACGCGGAGGAAGGCAGGGTGTTGGCCACCCTGCAGTTCCTGATCGCGGAAGGACTTGTGCTGCGTGACGGAGACGGAATACTTTCCGCCGCTAAAGATTGATCACGCGGCCTTCTTCGCTGCTTTTAAAAACAGCTTCAATAACTTTTACGACATTCAGCCCGTCTTCCGGCGTAACCGGGTTGGGCTTGTTTTCCCGGAGCGCGGCGTAAATGCCCTGGTAATAATCCAGGTAATTGCCGTTGCCGCCGGGGAGATATTCTTTTACCGTCTTGCCGTCTATTTCAGTGTGCAGCAATCCCCACTCAGCCGGCGCTTCAGCGCCCCAGTCCGGCGTATCGGGCAGCACGCCTTTCATGAGCAATGCCTCCTGTATGTCGGATTTGGACTTGATGAACGAACCTTTGCGGCCATGCAGGATGTAAGCCGGCAGCGCTTCCCGTACCAGGTAGCTGGATTTGAGGCGCACGCGCAGGGTATCGTAATACATCAGCATCTCGAAATAATCGTCCACCACGGAATCTTTCCGGATGATGCGCACATCGCCGAAAACGGCTTTGGGCATGCCGAAGATGGTGAGCGCCTGGTCTATCAGGTGGGAGCCGAGGTCGTACAGCACGCCGGTGCCCTTGGCAGCCACTTCTTTATGCGCTTTGTAGCTCAGCTCTTCCTTGAAACGGTCGTAGTGGAACTCTACTTCCAGGATATCGCCCAGCAGCCCGTCGTTCACCACTTTTTTCACGATCTTGTAATCGCTGTCGTAACGGCGGTTCTGGTATACGCTCAGCAGCAGCTTTTTGGATTCGGCGAGCTGTATCAGCTCTTCGCCTTCGGCGGAAGTAACGGTGAAAGGTTTTTCCACGATCACGTTCTTGCCAGCCATCAGTGCGGCTTTGGAATATTCGTAGTGCGTATAGTTGGGCGTATTCACCACGATCAGTTCCAGGTTCGGGTCTTTGAACAGGGCCTGCACGTCCGGGTAAATTTTCACATACGGGTAACGTTGCTGTGTGAGGTGCTTGCTGCGCTCCACCACTGCTGTAAGCTCAAAGCCCGGATGCACGTGAATGAACGGCGCATGGAACGCATAACCGCTGTGACCGTAGGAGCATAAACCTGTTTTGATCGGTGCTGACATATCTTTTATTTTTTCGGATTCCCTTCGTTATCGAAAAGTTGTTTGAGTTTTCGCTCTGTAAAATATAAAGGAATTATCGTAGCTGCAACTACCGGGACGATGGGAAGCAATACTGTCAGCGCCGGGTTCAGCATATCGTAGTTATAGCCTGAAAGCCAGAACAGCGGAACGACCGCAAGTAACAGCACCAGGCCGCACAGGCACATGAGCCTGCCCGCGTAAACCTGCGCAAAATCCCAGGCAGCCTGGCTTTTCATAGACCGGGTAGTGCGGTAACCCGCCAGCAGGTTAATCTTCCGCGGCGGCCTTTTCCACATCCAGGCGCCAAGGCAGCTGAATACCAGTCCGAGTCCTGCAATTATGATGGGGATCATTGTGGTGTTTTTAAACTAAAACCAGTTGGTCTTTTTCCTGCTGCGCCCGCCAAGCCCCAGCGCGCCCAGCAGGCTGCGGGTGATAACGTTCGCGGCGGTACGGCCCGCCTGCCTTGCAGCGGAGCTGGTCATGATCGTTTCCAGCAGGCCTTTTTCCTCCTTCGCCCTTCCCTTTTTTGCCGGGGCTTCCTCTTCTTCAGCCTTGGTGCGCTCGGCAGCTTCTTCCAGCTTGGCGTTCAGTATTTCGTAAGCGCTTTCAGTGTCTATATCCGTATTGTATTTTTTGACGAGCTTGGAGCTGTCCACCAATTGTTCCAGCTCTTCCGCGCTGAGGATATCCATCCGCGAACGCGGGCTCACCAGCATGGTGGCAGCCAGCGGCGTGGGTGTGCCTTTTTCGCTGAGGCAGGTTACCAGCGCCTCGCCTATGCCGATCTGGGTGAGCAGCTCGTCGGTTTTGTAGAAATCCGACAGCGGGTAGTTCTCGGCTGTTTGTTTAATGGCCTTGCGGTCGTTGGCGGTGAACGCACGGAGGGCGTGCTGCACTTTCAGGCCCAGCTGCCCCAGTACGGAGGCCGGTACGTCCATCGGGTTCTGTGTGCAGAAAAAGATGCCTACGCCCTTGGAGCGGATGAGCTTGATGATGGTCTCTATCTGCTGCAGCAGCGCGTCGCTGGCTTCCTGAAAAATGAGGTGCGCCTCGTCTATGAACATCACCAGCTTGGGTTTGTCCATATCGCCTTCTTCCGGAAGGGTGGCATACAATTCGGCCAGCAGGCTGAGCATGAAAGTGGAAAAGAGCTTCGGCCGGTCCTGTATGTCTGTTACCCGCACGATGGAGATCTTGCCGCGGCCGTCGTCGCCGATGTGCATCAGGTCGTCCACCTCAAAGGATTTTTCGCCGAAGAACAGGGCTCCGCCCTGCTGCTCCAGCTCGATCACTTTCCGGAGGATAGTGCCGGTTGAAGTGGTGGATATTTTACCGTAGTCCTTTTCAAGCTCTTTTTTGCCTTCATCGCTGACGAACTGCAATACTTTTTTGAAGTCCTTCAGGTCCAGCAGCGGCAGCCTGTTATCGTCGCAATATTTGAAGATCATGGCTACCAGGCCTGCCTGTGTATCGTTGAGCTCCAGGATCTTCGACAGCAGCACGGGGCCGAATTCGGTCACCGTGGCGCGAAGGCGTACGCCTTTTTCCTGGCTGAGGCTCAGCAGCTCCACGGGGTAAGCCGCGGGGTTCCATGTGCCGCCGATCTTGGCGTAGCGCTCCTCGATCTTTGCATTGGAAGTACCGGCCGCCGCTATGCCGCTGAGGTCGCCTTTGATGTCCATGAGCATAACGGGCACGCTGGCGTCGCTGAGGCCCTCGGCAATCACCTGCAGGGTCTTGGTTTTGCCGGTACCGGTAGCCCCTGCGATCAGGCCGTGACGGTTCAGGGTCTTAAGCGGAAGGGTCACATCCGCGCCGGTTACCACTTCGCCGTTCAGCATGGCGCAGCCCAGTTTAAAATGTTCGCCTTTGAACGTATAGCCGTTTTTGATGTATTCGAGAAATGCTTCCTGGTTAGCCATGTGGACAGTTTTTAAATAAAATAGGGACTATTCTTCTTTCAATAAGGTTTTGGCGCCTTTGATGCTGTTGCTCATCAGGTCCTGCACGTCTGCGATCTTCTTTCTCTCCGCTTCGAGGTAGGCTTTTTTCTCGGGGGCGGTCTTGTCTTTCAGCTCCATGTCGTAGCCGGTCATCCAGCTGTTCATCGCGTTGGTGGCGCTATCCAGCAGGTTGGCGGTTACAAAGTAGGCGGTGGTGTCGCCTTTTTTTGCGGCAAGGCTGTCCTTCACTTGTATCACACGCTCTTTCAGCCTGCGGATGGTCATCATTTTGGCCATTCCTTCGTCGTGAACGGTCATCACAACGGCGGAAAGGGAGTCAATTTCCAGCGAATCTTTCAGGGCTGCGGTATTGTTGGAAGTATTTCCGCCCTGGCAGGCAACAAGCGCTATCACTGCAGCTATGGGCAGGATGCGGATAAGTAATTTTTGCATGGTTAAATGTTTTATGGGTGATTACAATGAGCTTAAGGGGAACGATTCTTTCAGCCTGATGCCTTTTTCCGTGCTGTGCAGGATGCCGCATTCGATGGCCGGGTCGTGCTCGAAATAGAGGACGTATTGCCGGTCGGCGGCTTCCGCGAGGAAACGTTTTTTCTCTTCCAGCGTGGTGAGCGGGAACATATCGTAGGCCATTACATACGGCAGCGGGATGTGGCCCGCGGAAGGCAGCAGGTCTGCCATGTACACGAGGGTATGGCCGTTGTAACGGATCTCCGGCAGCATCATGGCGTCCGTATGGCCGAAGGCGAAACGCACGCGCATATGGTCGCTGAAAGCGATCCCGTCCTGCTGTGCAATGAATTTCAGCTGGCCGCTCTGCTGTATGGGCAGGATATTTTCTTTCAGGAAAGAGGCTTTCTCCCTGTCGTTGGGATTGGTGGCCCATTTCCAGTGTGCTTCGTTGCTCCAGTAAGTAGCATTTTTGAAGGCCGGCACCAGCTTGCCGCCCTGCCGTTCTATGCTGCCGCCGCAGTGGTCGAAGTGGAGGTGGGTGAGGAATACGTCGGTGATGTCGTCGCGGTGGTAGCCGAGGGCTTTGAGCGATTTGTCCAGCGTATCGTCTCCGTGCAGGTAATAGTGGCTGAAGAATTTTTCGTCCTGTTTATTGCCGATGCCGTTGTCTATCAGGATGAGGCGGTTGTTCTCTTCCATCAGCAGGCAGCGCATGGCCCAGGTGCACATGTTGTTATCGTCGGGCGGGTTCAGTTTCTGCCAGATGGTTTTGGGCACTACGCCGAACATGGCGCCGCCGTCCAGTTTAAAAAGGCCGGTGTTGATCGTGTGTAATTGCATCCGTTAAGGTTTTCTTCCCCGCAGGGGGTCTATGCCCTGTTTTCGAATGCGGGCTCCTGCGGTTTTCCGTTTGCTAATCTACGTTGTTTCTGCAAAGCAGAAAAAAGCCAGATGAGGCCGATGGTGAAAAATCCGATCAATACCAATACAGACGTGCGCATGTTATTGGTCATGTGCTCGATATACCCGAAGCTGAACACCCCGATGGCGATGGCCATCTTTTCGGTGACGTCGTAATAGGAGAAAAAAGAAGCGGTATCGCGGGTTTCCGGTATCAGCTTGGCGTAAGTGGAGCGGCTTAGCGACTGTATGCCGCCCATCACCAGGCCCACGGCCATTGCCAGGATATAGAACTGCGATTCGGTGGTAATAAAATAAGCGTTGATGCATACGCCGATCCACAGCAGCACGGTGGCGATCAGCACTTTAAAGTTGCCGTAACGGCCTGAAAGCCTTGCCATGCCCCAAGCGCCGAGGATGGCCACCAGCTGGATGAGCACCACGCAGATAATGAGCTTGGTGGATTCCATTTTCAGCTCCACCGAAGCGAAAATAACCGCCACCATCATCACGGTCTGCACGCCCATGCTGTAAAAGAAAAAGGCGCGGAGAAATCTTTTCAGGACGGGCATTACACGTACCTGTGCGTATACTTTTTTCAGCTCAATGAACCCTTCCTTGAACACGCTGCCGGTATGTTCGGTGATGGCGGGCCTGGAAGCGGGGAGGCGTTTGAAGGTGACCTGCGCGAAACCGAACCACCAGATGCCCACGAGGAGGAAGGTAATGCGCACGGCTTCGCCGTCTGTGATACCGAAAGGATGAAGGCTCACCAATGCAAAGCCTATCAGCTGCATCAGCACGCTGCCCATGTAGCCGAAGGAGAAACCGCGTGCGCTCACACGGTCCTGGTATTCGGGCGAAACGATCTCCGGGAGGTAAGAGTTATAGAACACGAGCCCGCCCCAGAAACCGATAGCCGCCAGCATAACGGACAGCATGCCTGGTTCCAGCGGCCTGTTGTCTGTAAAAAAGAACAGTGAGGCACAGGCAAAGGAGCCCAGGTAACAGAAAAAACGCAGGAAATTCTTTTTATTCCCCCTTGTATCCGCGATGGAAGAAAGGATGGGAAGGCTGATGGCGATAATGAGATATGCGGCGGAAAGCACGTAGTCGTACAGCACGGAGTTCTTCAGCGTTTTACCGAAGAACACCACATCGTCGCCGCCGAATTTGGAGCGGGTTACGCCCAGGTAATAAATGGGGAAGAACGTGGTGGTAATAACAAGGTTATACACTGAATTGGCCCAGTCATACATGGCCCAGCCATTCACTACTTTCTTGTTTGGAATGCTCATAGGGAATTTTTAATATTCACATGAATAATTAAAAGTACTACTTATAATCGCTGATCAGTATACGTTCTTTGCAAAATCCGTATTCCGCCTCGTCGTTGGAGCTTACGATCACGAGACGGTTGCCGCAATATTCCCGCACCAGCTGCTGGTAAAGGGCGATGCCCGGCGCGTCGAGGTTGGTGCAGGGCTCGTCCAGCAGCAGCACCTGCACGTCTGAAAAGATCGCCAGGGCAAGGCGGGCGCGTTGTTTCATCCCGGAGGAGAAGTTACGCACCTGTTTGTTCCAGGCTTTTTCCAGGCCAACAATGCCGGCAATTTCCCGGGCTTTGAAGCCGGGGAGGAATGATTTGAAGTGAAGATGGAAACCGAAGCATTCCTCCAGCGTGAATTCTTCCACCAGCTCCAGGTAGGGCGCTACGATGGCGCAATGGCGGAAGAATTGGTCCTGCGGGAGGATCTGTTCGTTGAAAAGATATTGTACCTGGCCTTCGCTGTGATGATGGTGGCCGCTGACGATCTGCAGCAAAGTGGATTTGCCGGACCCGTTGGGCCCCAGGATGGCGTAATGGCCTGTACCGGAGAATGTATAGGTAAAACGACGGAATATCCAGTCGTAGTTGAACCGCTTGCCTACCTGGTTAAGCGAGATCGTCATTCGCCCTGGTGCTGTACCCTCTCATGATGCCGCGGCCGGAGTCGCGGATGAAGGAGAGTATCTCATCCCTTTCGTCCGTGGCCGGAAATTCGGCTTCAATGATGCGGATGGCTTTGGAAATATTGTTGCCTTTTACGAAGAGTATCCGGTAAATGTCCAGGATGTGGTTGATCTTGTCCAGCGAAAAACCGCGGCGTTTGAGGCCGATGGAGTTTACGCCTACGTAGGAGAGGGGTTCCCTCGCGGCTTTCACATAAGGGGGAACGTCTTTCCGTACCAGCGAGCCGCCGGTTACGAAGGCGTGGTTGCCGATCTTGCAGAACTGCTGAACGGCTACCATTCCCGCCAGCACTACGTGATCGCCCACGGTGATGTGGCCGGCCAGGGTGGTGTTGTTGGAAAAAACGCAGTAATCGCCAACGGTGCAGTCGTGCGCGATATGGCTGTACGCCATGATCAGGCAGTTGTTGCCGATGGAGGTCTTCCAGCGGTCTTTGGTGCCCCTGTTAACGGTTACATATTCGCGGATGGTGGTGTTATTGCCGATCTCTACGAGGGTATCCTCGCCTTCGAACTTGAGGTCCTGCGGAATGGCTGCTATCACCGCTCCCGGGAAGATGCGGCAGTTTTTGCCGATCCGGGCGCCTTCCATCACGGTCACATTGGAACCGATCCAGGTGCCTTCCCCGATCTCAACATTTTTATGAATAACAGTAAACGGATCAATTTTTACATTGGGCGCTACTTTGGCGTCCGGGTGGATGTATGTGAGCGGGTGAATCATGCTGTTATTTTGTTCCTTCGCGTTTAACAATTTGAGCAACCATGTCAGCTTCTGTGCATACCTTGTTGCCTACGAATGCCGTTCCTCTCATTTCCACGAGACCTCTGCGGATGGGGCTGAGCAGCTCCATTTTCAATACCATGGTATCGCCGGGCAATACTTTCTGTTTGAATTTGCAGTTATCGATCTTCAGGAAATAGGTATCATAGTTCTCGGGGTCGGGCATAGGGTTCAGCGCGAGGATTCCGCCTACCTGTGCGAGCGCTTCGCAGATCAGCACGCCGGGCATTACCGGGTTTCCGGGGAAGTGGCCCTGGAATATCTGTTCATTGAAGGTTACATTTTTTACGCCCACTACACGGGTATCGCTCAGTTCGATGATCTTGTCTACCAGCAGCATCGGGTATCGGTGCGGCATGGTGCGCACGATCCGGTTGATATCATAGATCGGCGGCTGGTTGGGATCGTAGATGGGTACGTCCTTGTTGTGTTTGTTCTTTTTGATATACGCCTTGATCTTGCGGGCAAATTCCACGTTGGAAGCATGGCCGGGACGGTTGGCGATGATATGCGCCTTGATGGGATAA
>CBFHAF010000028.1:0-14571 GCA_965653435.1 uncultured Chitinophaga sp. | reverse complement strand
CCAGCGAGCCGGTCACTTCGGCCAGCGTCCAGGCGTTGTTCTTGCCGCCTTCCTGGAGGGTTTTGCTGGTGGCGGGGATGATCACCTTCTGGCCGCGGTAGGCCAGCGTGGTGCGGCCGCGCTCTTCGTAGTTCTGGCCGGTGTAACGGTTGGCCCCGTCGATGTCTGCCTGGTAGCCGGTGAGGGCGTTGGGCACACCGGCGAATTTTGCGCTCCGGTAGTTGATGCCGCTGTTGCCGCCTTTAGTGATCCTGAACTCAAGCGTCAGTTCAAAATCCCCGGGCTGCCCGCCCTGCCAGACGATGAAACTGTTTGTTTTCAGGGTCTTGTCCGGCGTGATCTCCCCTACCAGGTTCCCGTTTTCAACGCGCCAGTAATTGGTGTCTCCTTCCCAGCCGGTCAGGGTTTTCCCGTCAAAAATGCTTTTGAAGCCTTTATTGTTTTGCCCGTTGGCGCATCCCGCGTAGAACAGGGCCAGGGAGGCGGTAAATAAGCTTAATACTGATCTTTTCAGCATATCTGTGATTTAGAAGTTTATGCTTTGGGTACGTCTTTCCAAACAAGCGACGCCGCGGAATCGAGCACCGCCTGGCATACCGCCTGTGTTTCGTATGCTTCCCGGAAGGTAGGCGAACAGGGCGCGCCGGTTTCGAGGCTTTTCAAAAAGTCCGCCACCTGGTGCACGAAAGAATGTTCGTAACCGATGCACAGGCCGGGCACCCACCATTTGTCCATGTACGGCTGCTCCCCGTCCGTTACGTGGATGGAGCGCCAGCCGCGGACGTTGGAGCTGTCGGCATTGTCGAAATATTCAAGACGGTTGAGGTCGTGCAGGTCCCAGCGGATGGAAGCATGCTCGCCGTTGATCTCGAAAGTATACAAGGCTTTGTGGCCGCGTGCGTAACGGGTGGATTCGAACAGGCCGAGGGAACCGTTGGCGAAGCGGCAAAGGAAAGCGCAGGCGTCGTCTATCTTCACTTCCTGCACTTTGCCGGTGAGCTGGTGCATCCTTTCTTTAACGAATGTCTCGGTCATGGCGGTCACGTTGCTGATGCTGCCGTTCAGCCAGATCGCGGTGTCTATGCAATGGGAAAGGAGGTCGCCGGTTACGCCGGAACCTGCCACGTCGGCATCCATTCTCCAGAGGCCTTCACCGCCCTGGGGTAGTTTGGCGCTGATCGTCCAGTCCTGCAAAAAGTTGGCCCTGAAATGAAAGATCCTGCCGAGCTTTCCGGAGTCAATGATCTGTTTGGCCAGCGTTACCGCGGGAATGCGGCGGTAGTTGTACCATACGGTGTTGGCTACCCCTGCTTTTTCAATGGCTTCCACCATTTTGCGGGATTCTTCCAGCGTGCGCGCCAGCGGTTTCTCGCAAAGCACCATTTTCCCGCGCTCCGCCGCCGCAATGGCGATCTCCGCATGGGTATCGTTGGGCGTGCAGATATCTACAGCGTCTATGCTGTCGTCTGCTATCACCTTCTTCCAGTCAGTCACGTAGTTGGCATATCCCCACTGGTCTGCAAAACTTTTGGCTTTTTCGCCGTTGCGGGCGCACACGGTATGCAGCACCGGCTTGTATTGCAGCTCAGGGAAAAAGTTGCGGATGCGCTGGTAACCGTTGGAATGGGTTCTGCCCATAAAGCCGCACCCGATAAGTCCTATATTTAAAGTCTTCGTCATTGTTAAAATGATTTATTGTTTCAGGCTTCATACCAGCCGTGCTGGTTGCGCACTTTGATCATGGCCGCCAGGATGTTGTTCCAGGTGCCGGGTTGGGTCATTTTTTCATTGGGGAACATGCAACCGTCCCAGCAGATGTGGCGGAAAGCTTTGGTCAGCTCTCCCTTTTCGTCACGGAGCCAGAAACCCGCGTCAGCGGCTATGTCCAGCTTGCCGTTAGGATCGTTGGCCAGGCAATGGCGGCCTGTTTTATCGTGCGAGCCGGTGCCGTGCACGGTACCGTCGTTCTGAGCCACATGGAAATCTATCGTCCAGGGGCGAAGGGCGGCGGTGAGCTTTTTCAGCCCTTCCTGCAGGGCCGCACGGTTGCCCCATTCGAAGTCTGCCGGTAAAATGCGGTGCCCTGGCTCATTATAGCCCATCAGGTACAGCAGCGTATGCGCCATGTCTGCCTGGAAACCGATATTGGGCCTGCCGGTTGCTTCCAGTGTTTCTATCATGGTCTTCCAGCTGTGCATGCCGCCCCAGCATATTTCGCCTTCTGCTGCAAGCTTTTCGCCGTAACCGGCGGCTACGTCGCAGGCTTCCCGGAATGTTTCTGCAATGAGTTTAGTGTTGCCGGCCGGGTCTTTGGCCCAGCTTTCGGGCGAGCTGGCGGAATCGATGCGCACCACGCCGTTCGGGCGGATGCCTATTTCACGAAGGCGTTTGGCAATATGGCACGATTTGCGGACCTGCTCCACGAAACGTTTCCGCTCCCCGGCGCCGCCCATGGCGGAACCACCGTCCGGCGGCCATATCGGGGCTACCAGGCTGCCTATCTCAAGGCCATATGCGCCTACTTTGTCGGCCAGTTTTTTAATGCCGTCATCGTTGCTGTTCACATCAAAGTGTGGATTGAACAGGCCAATGTCCACCCCGTCGAATTTAACGCCGTCCACTTCCGCGGCGGCGGTCATTTTGAGCATTTCGTCAAAAGCAATCACCGGTTCGGATCCTTCTCCTTTACCCACAATGCCCGGCCAGGTGGCGTTGTGCAGTTTGGGCCAGTTATTTTGTTGCATAACGGTACTTTTATAACGTGAGAATTTTACATGGTTCAACAGAGATATCGCGTGTAAACATTACAGCACCAGGTCCGGGTTTTCGGGCCCGAAGTGTTTCAGCATCACGATCGGGTCGGTGGCGGAAGCGTTAGTGATGGTCACGCCTTCTTTCGCCGCTTTTTCACTCACGAAATATTCATCGTGGGTGAGCTGCCCGTAACGGATCAGCGCGGGTGTTTCAATATCCCATACGCCCATTTTTCCATGCCCCTGCATCATGATCAGGCCGTAGGCGGCGCTGTCTTTGATCACAACGGTAGCGCCGGGTTCGATGGTCAGTTCTTTCGCGCTGAATGCGGATGATTTGTAGCAGATCCATGTTTCCGTATAACCTTTTCCGTTAGCAGCAGGGACCGGCGCCATAAAACGGTTTGCATGCAGGTTCGGGTCCAGGTTCAGGTCCCAGTCTATCACATCCAGCAGCGCCTCGTAGTCGCCGATGCTTTCTTTGGGTGTGCCGTTCCACAGCAGTACTTCGGGTATCACGGCATTGTTCACGAGCGACTGGTACATGGCAAACACATCCGATGCTTTTTGCGGCTCGTACGTGCAGAGGCTTCCGGGCGCATGCAGCAGGCCCGGCGGAACGTCCCAGCCGGTACCGGGCCGCAGCAGGAAGGCCTGTGAATAATCGGTGATCTTGTTATCGCCTTTGGTGAAGTTGCGCAGGCATTCGCCGATCTGCTCGCGGGTGGTGCCGGGCGCAATACCCATGAAGGTGTATGGAAAATCGCCGCCATGGTTGTTCAGCTGCGGCGGGAAGTAATACGCTTCGGGTTTGCCCAGCTGGCCGATGAGGGCGGCTTTTTCGTCGTTATGGTGAATATGGTGGGGTAGAGGGCCCAGGTTGTCGAAGAACTTGGAATACATCGGCCAGGAACCGTACTGGTCCCACAACCGTTTACCGATCAGCTCGTCCTTCAGTTCGTCTACCGCATCTTTCAGCAGGAACTGCACTTCTTTGCCGCCGTCGTTGAACACGATCTTGCTCAGGCCTTCGTGTTCACCGGTGAGCGGGCCGTTCTTGGCCGGGGTGGTAGACGACAGCCAGCGTTCGTCGATCCCGCCGCGCTCCCCGCCCAGCACGTAATAATCATCCGGGTGCAGCTTGATCCTCCGGCCGGGTACGCAGAACGACCGCGGCACCCAGGTGGGCGCAAGGCGCAGGATGCCTTTGCCCTGCTCCAGCGCTTTGGCGGCTAAACTTGATTTTTCCATTGGCGTTGTATTGATGGGTGATGTTTGTTTATGCATCGTGGAATATTTTTTTGATGGATTCTTTTCCTTCCAGTACCTCCAGCTCCAGCTCGTACCGGCGGCTTTCGCCCGGCTGAAGCATGATGAGCGTGCCCTCTTTTCTGGCTGCCGCCTGCCCGATGGGCGGGTTGGTGCAGGGCTCCAGCCCCGTCACGTATTCTCCCGGGCCCCAGTGCTGCCAGTTGACGAACCAGGGAAGCTGCGATTTTTTAAACCGCACAACGGCCGCGAGCTGCAGCTGCGGGTTATGCAAACCTGCAGTGCACCAGCCACCGTCGCCGGCTTTAATGTCGATGAACGCTACCGCTTCGCCGGTTCCGGCATGGGCGGCCATGGGCGGCGGGCATGTTTTAAAAGAGCCTCCTTCCCGGAAGATCGTTTTACTGCCTTCATCCCGCGGTTGCCAGTCGCCTTCCCACAACAGCTGCGATCCTTCGTCCGCCAGCGGCCAGCCGAAGTTCATGTGATACATCAGCATATGCGGCGCGGGCGTATTGCCGCGGTTGATGATCTCGTCGTGTATGCGTATAACCGGAACGCCCAAACGTGCGCTTATCGACCGTTTCATTTCAAGGTTCACACCCAGTGCACGGGTTTCGCGGACGATGCCGGTAAGCTGCATCTCCGGCCGGCCCGCGGCAAGGTCAGGCTGTATCACGGAAACCAGCTCCGCCGCGGTGTTGCTGATGGGGCCGTGCAATCCCCTTTCTCCAAACTCATCGTTCTCCGGCCCGCCGATATGCGTAAGGCCGCAGGTGGTGAGCAGGCCGCCGCCGAAGGTATGAAGCCACGAAAGCCCGCCTGCCGGGGCGGGCGCGGGCGGTGCATGACCGGTACAGCTGAGCCAGGCCAGGCTGTGCCGGTCATGAAAAGCCTCTGCAATATCCATGGCGCGGTCTATCACTACTTTAAAGCGCAGCCCGGCGCCTGTATTGACCCAGGCCACCCGGTTGCCCCTGCCGGGGCCATTGTCCAGCACGGCCGTTTCGATGCCGCCAAGCTGCGCGTGATGTGATATTTTATGTTGCCAGTTCTGCTGCATCCTTATTTTTTTCCGAGCTTGCTGCTGATGAACATCGTGTCTTTTTCGTTGCCGCCTGATTTGATGTAGGCCATCAGGTCGCGCAGCTCATCGGGGCTCAGGCGGTTGATAAGACCGGGCAGCATAACGGACACGGAAGAATTTTTCGTGCCGGTCACGTCTTTTTTCTCAATTTCCCTCAGGTCTTTCGGAGAGAAAGGGTTTTGTGAAACGAAATATTTGTTGTCGTCCTGGTTCACCAGCCTGCCGGTGATGGAGCTTCCGTCTTTCATCGTGAACACGGTGGCGGCATATTGATCGGAGATCGTTTTGCTGGGCTCGATGATCGCTTCCAGGATGTCTTTGTTGGAGAAACGGGTACCCAATTGCGTCAGGTCGGGGCCGGCAACGCCGCCTTCGCCTTTCACGGTGTGGCAGGAGCTGCAAAGCGTTGCGGCAAACATGGCCTTGCCCTGTTCGAAGTTGCGGTTATGCAGGCCGCTGTCTATTACCGCCGTAGCATCTTCCACCTTCCATCTTCTGCCGGGGCCTTTGGGCTGCACTTTGGCTACATCCGCCCCGCCGCTGCGGGCAAGCGAATCGCCGGACATAATATTGAAACGCTCGAACTGGTCTTTCGGCACCAGGGCCAGCGCATTGCGCCGCGCGCCGTCAATGAAGCCGAGGAAGCTGTGGCCGCCTTTAAAGCTGAATGCAGTGTAATACCATTTGAAATATTGTTCCTGCAGCTGAGGCGTCCAGCCTTGTTTGGCCTGGCTGAGCACAGTGGCGTAAAAAGTTTGCTGGATGGGCGGCATTTTTGCGAGCATGTTCGCAATGTCCATCCCGTACTGCGGGTTGCGCATGATAAGGTCCTGCGAAGCGGTGGCGGTTTTCTGCTCTTCGGGATCGTCTTTTGCATCCGCCAGCAAGGCCATTGTTTTCTCTACGCTCTTCGGCGCTTCCAGGTGCACGAGCAGCTTGCTCAGGCCGCGGTTGAGATTGTTGGTCTTTGCAGGGTAATGCGGATCGAGATAAGCGATCAGCGCGGTTTTCTGTGCTGCGTCCGGCTCGCCCAGGCGGGTGATGGCCAGCTCGATGGCACGCAGCAGGTCGGTCTGCTGGTTTTCGCTGAGCTTGCTGTAATCGATGCTGGTAAGCTGTGTGAAAAGCGCGTTCTTCACATCCGCTTTCCCCTGCCGCGCCAGTGCGATGGCAAGCTGTATCGCGGTGGCGGGATCTTTCTCCTGCAGGGCTTTTGCCTGCCATTCGGCCAGCGGCTGGTTCTCCACGGCAATGCGTGCAGCGAAACGGATAAAGCGGTCTTCATGTTTCAGGAAAGGCCAGGCGGCTTCAATGGCGCCGGCTTTGGGCCCGCCGTGGAACGCTTCCAGCTTGCGGCGTTGCTGCTGCAGCTCGGTAGGCTCGGCAGCGGCCAGGGCTTCTGTATTTTCTTTGCCGTCCTTGTAATAGATCCTGTAGAGGTCCGATTCCAGCCTGCGGCCGCCGGTGAGGAAATATAATGCGCCGTCGGGGCCGATCACACCGTCTGTAAGCGGAAGCGGCGCGCCGGAAAGGAATTCTTCGGCTTTAGCGGTGTAAGATGCGCCGGAGGGCTCGAGATGAACGGCATAGATGATACCAAAGCTCCAGTCGAATGCAAACACGGCCTTTTTATATTTCTCTGGGAAATGCGAATTGCCGCCATACACCACGTTGGTAGGCGAACCTTGCCCGATGTTGAGGATAGCGGGCAGGTTGTCGGGGAAGGAAGGGCTCCATTTTCCCGTACCGTGCCTCCAGCCGAATTCCGCGCCGCTGGTAACATGACAGATACGCGTGGGACGGTACCAGGGCATGCCGAAGTCCCACTCCATGTCCGAATCGTAAGTGAACAGCTCGCCGGCGTTGTTGAACGCCATGTCGAACGGATTGCGGAAGCCGGAAGCGATCAGGTCCCAGTTGGTTCCGGTGGAATCGATGTGGGCGATCCAGCCGCCACGTGCATGCGAGCTCCGGTCGTGCCCGTTGGGGTCCATGATCATGGGCAGCAGGTTGTCCGTACTGTCGGTGGTACGGATGCGGTAGCTGTTCATTTCAGGCTGGCGGGTGAAGTTGCCGGCAATCACGTAGAGCGATTGTTTGTCCGGCGACAGCACAATGCTGTGCGGCCCGTGCTCGCCTTCCCCTTCCAGCTCGCGCAGCAGGGTGATGGTTTCGAAGTTGTCGTCGCCGTCTTTGTCCTGCAGGCGGTACAGGCCGCTGCCTTTGTCGAATTTTTCGTCTTTGTTGTGGTTGACCATTACGTAAAGACTGTTGAACGCATAGAGAAGGCCCTGCGCGTAGCCCATCGTCACTTTCGAGGAAGTGTCCGTCCCGATCTTCATTTGTTCGATCTGGATACTGGTAGCGGTATCGCCAATGGCGGGCAGCGTAAGGCGGTAGAGATAGCCGTACTGGTCGGAAACGATCATGCGGCCTTTGGGGTCGAATGTCATGGACACCCAGGAGCCTTGTTTGTTGTCTCCGGGGCTGTACAGGTGGTCCGCGTTAAAATTGTCGGGCAGCTTCAGCTTGTCGATCTTAGGGTTGCCGGTTGGCTCGCGCTGTTCCGGTTTGCTGTTGTTACAGGCTGCTGCCGCCATAACGGCTGCGAAAAGGATAAAGAGTCTTGTCTTTACATGCATAAAAAAATGTTTCTTTTAGTATAGTAGACGATCAATCCCAGCCCTGGTTCTGCTCTAGCCCGTTCAGGCGTTTTTCCCTGTCAGGGATGGGAAAGAGCAGCTTATAGGCTGCAATATTGTATGATGCGGCGCTCAGTCGCGTCAGTCGTTGTTTTTCCTGTGTCCCGTGCTGGGTCATCACTTCTATCGCTTTCCCCGTGCGCAGCAGCTGGTACCAGCGGTGGTTTTCAAAAGCCAGTTCCACCCGTTGCTCGCGGAAAACCGCATCCCTGAAAGCGGCCTGGCTCAATCCCGCCAGTGGCAGCAATCCCGCGCGTACGCGTACCGGGTTGATGTATTGGTACGGATCGCCGCTGCCCGTTTCGTTGATCGCCTCCGCCAGCATCAGCAATACATGTGAATAGCGGTACACCGGCCAGTTCTCGTTCGCGCGCCCGTCCAGCGCATATGGTGGATGATAGAATTTTTTGATCAGCGGAAGCTTGCCTCCAAATGCCTTCGCTTCCTCGAAAGGCGTGTTCGTCGGGCTGTCGTACAGAAATACTGATTCATCCCTCCGCTCATCATTCGCTTCGTAAGCATTGTAAATACCGGGAGTCGGGATATTGTTCCCGCCCAGCAGTCCGTTAAACCCTGTGAGGTCTTTTTTTCCGTTACGTGGTCCGAATACAAAAATATAATTACTGCTCTCAGTTTCAAGCCCTGAATTATACTGCACGGAAAAAACCGATTCGGCATTGTTTTTCCGGGCCGGGTTGAAATTGTCCCCATAATCAGGCAACAATGAATAACCCAGGGTGGTTACCTGCTGCAGGGCCGCTACCGCAGCGGGATATTCTTTCCGCGTCAGGTATACTTCCCCCAGCAGGGTGAGCGCAGCGCCTTTGGTGGCCCGGCCGATATCCGCCCCGGTGTAGGACGGCGGCAGGCTTTCCGCGGCGTCTTTCGCGTCTGCAATGATCTGCTGGTATACTTCATCCACGGAAGCCCGGCTGCGCGCGAAAGCATTTTCCGGGCCCGCGGGCTCCTTCACGATCAGCGGCACTCCCCCGAAAAGGCGCACAAGGTGAAAATAATACAAAGCGCGCAGGAATTTAGCTTCTCCCGCATAACGTTTTTTTACAGCCTCGTCGGAGAACTGAACCGCGTCTATCCGGCTGGTGATCACATTGCACTGGTGGATATTCCGGTAGATCTGCGCCCAGATGGTGTTTATGTAGTTATTGCTGGAGGTGATCAGGAACTCGTCTATTTCCTCCCTTTGCTGGGCGCCGCGGTCGCTGGCGTCGTACTGGTAATTGGTATTGTCCGCCACCATTTCGGTCATCGCCCAGAAATCGCTTGTATAGAGGTTCTGCAACACGCCGTACGCACCGTTCACCGCCCGCAGCACCTGCATTTCGGTCTGGTAATAGTTCTCGCCGCTGGAAAAAGAATTGGGCTTTACATCAAGCATGTAGTTACAACCATTGGATGATAAGGCCAGCAGACATATAAGATATATTTTAGTTTTCATTTTGTGCAGGATTTAAAACATGGTTAAAATGACAAATTCGTTCCGATGGTAAAGATCCTCGGCACCGGGTAGTTGGAATAGTCGATCCCCGGCACTAATGCACCGCTGCCGCCTTTGCCGGTGTAATTGCTTACTTCCGGGTTGCCGCTGTAGTTGGTGAACAGGAAGGCGTTCTGAATGCTGGCATAAACGCGCGCGCTGGAAATAAAGCCTTTAGCCGGGATGGCATACCCCAGCGTGATGTTCTTGATCCAGGCGTAATCATTTTTTTCCACGGTCAGCGAACTCACATCGCGGTACATCACCCTGCCGCGGCCGGAGCCGTTGGTGGTGGGGATGCGGCCGTTGCCGGGCTGCGATTCGGAGCGCCAGCGGTCTTTCACTTCACGCCTTACGTTGAACACGCCGTCGATATTCCCGTTGTAGTCGTTGGTGGCATGCAGCCTGTCTGCCCCCATGGAGCCCACAACCAGCACACGCAGGTCGAACCTCCCGTAAGAGAACATATTGGTGAGGCCCCAGGTGAAGTCGGGATATGGATTGCCGATAATGTCAAAATCCTGCCGCGGCGTGATCTGCCCGTCACCGTTAATGTCCCTGAACCGGATATTGCCGGGAATGGCGCCGGGGAACGCAGGGCCACGCTCCACTTCAGCCTGGTTCTGGTAAATGCCGTCGAACACATAACCGAAAAGCATAGCCAGTGGCTTGCCTACCATGGTGTAGTTGGTGGGGTTGCCCTCGCTGCTGTTGCCGGAATAGATGGGATCGTTGTTGCGTCCCAGCTTCAGCACTTTATTGCGGTTGAAAGCGATATTGAAATTGGTGTTCCAGGCGAACTTCTGCGTCTTGATGTTCAGGGAGCTGATGCCCAGCTCAAGGCCTTTGTTCTCCAGGTCGCCGCTGTTCTCGGTCACGGTGCCGAAACCGGATGACTGCGGTATTTCCACCTGCAGCAGCAGGGCTTCGGTGTTACGTTTGTACAGGTCGGCGGTGATGTAAAGGCGGTCTTTCCACAAACCGATATCCACGCCTATATTCAGTTCCCTCATTTTTTCCCAGCCGAGGTTGGGGTTGCCGAAGGAATTCATCACCCGGCCGCCTGCAAGGGCGCCGCCGAACACATAGTCCGCCGTGCCGATGTTGCTCATATAAGAATAGTTCCCGATGTTGAAGTTGCCGGTGAAGCCGTAGGAAGCCCTGAGCTTAAGGTCGCTGACGGCGGGGAGCGCCTGCATGAAGTTCTCCTGCGAAATGCGCCAGCCCAATGCCAGCGAAGGGAATGTACCCCAGCGGTTGTTCGCGCCGAAGCGGGAGGAACCGTCTGTACGGATGGTTGCGGTTACGAGGTATTTGTCCTTGAACGCGTAGTTCACACGGGCGAGGTAGCTCAGCAGCACCCATTCCGTTTTATCGGTGCCGCCGGTGAGGGTAGCGGCGGCGTTGAGGGTCTTGATATCGTCGTCCGGGAAATTGGTGCCGTTGAAGCCTGAGAAATTTTCTTTCTGCTGCTGAACGGTGTAACCGAGCAGGCCGGTCAGGTTGTGGCCATTACGGTTCCAGTTGTAGGTTAATGTATTTTCATTCAGCCAGTTGAGATAATCACCTTTATAGGAATTACCGCTGGGAATGCTGGGCGGCGCGGTATTGGTGGTGCCCAGCGTGGAAGGGCGGAAATATTCCGCCGCGCCGTTCTGGTAATCTATATTCAGCGTGGTTTTGAATTTGAGGTTGGGAATGATCTCGTATTCCGCGTACCCGTTCATCAGCAGCCTCATTTCACGAAGCTCGTTCACGGTTTCGTTCATCACCATTACCGGGTTGGGCAGGCCGAAGGTGCCGGGGCTCTGGATAAATGGATTATAGGAACCGTCCGCCCGGTATGCGGGTTCTATGGGGCTGGCGATGCCGAAAAATTCGCCCCTGCCCTCTCCGCGGATGGCGCCTTTTTTCGTGGAGAACGTGGGCGCAACGTTCACGCCGATCTTGAATTTTTCACTCAGGTTGGTCTCTATGTTCGCGCGCACGGAATAACGCCTGTAGCCGGTATTGATCATCACGCCATCCTGGTTCAGGTAACCGAGGGAAACATAGGCGCGCGTTTTTTCGCTGCCGCCGCTTACGCTGGCGTTGATCTCCTGCATGGGCGCCACGCGGGTCACTTCTTCGAACCAGTTGGTGCCTTCGCCGATGAGGGAAGGGTTGCGGTATTTTTCGGGGATGTCCGATTCTACCGGCTCGCGGCCCTGTTCAAAACGTATCTTGTCTTCGGTGAGCTCTTTCCAGAACTGCGCGAATTCCTGCCCGTTCATCAGGTCCGGCCGGCCTTTCTGCGGTATCTGCTGCCAGCCGGTGCTGGCGGAAACGGACACAACGGGTTTGCCGCTCACCCCGCGTTTGGTGGTGATGAGCACAACGCCGTTCGCGCCGCGGGAACCGTAAATGGCCGTGGCGGACGCATCTTTCAGGATGGCCATGGACTCGATGTCCTGCGGGTTGATGGCGTTCATGGGATTGGTCACTTCACTGGAGGAAGAGCCCAGCGGAAACCCGTCCACCACATACAGCGGCTGGCTTCCCGCACCCACCGCGCCGATGCCTCTTACCTGCACCTGCGGGCCGCCGCCGGGGATACCGTTCGAGGTATTCACCTGTATACCGGCCACCTGGCCTGAAAGCGCCTGGTCCACACCGGTAAGCGGCATGTCTTTGATATTTTTCATAGAAACAATTCCCACTGAGCCTGTTACATCTTTTTTCTGCTGGGTACCATACCCCACTACCACTACCTGCGTCAGTACTTTGTTGCTGCTTTCAAGCTGGATGTTCACCACTTTCCTGTCGCCAACCAGCACGGTTTTGGAAACGAACCCGATCATGCTGAAAACGAGAGAATCGGTGGCAGCAGCCTGGATGGTATACCGGCCGGCGGCATCGGTAAAGGTGCCCGAATTGGTGCCTTTAATACCTACGGTAACACTCGGCAGCGGCGCCCCTGTGGCAGCATCGGTCAGGTGCCCGCTGATATTGGTCCTGTTCTGGGACGAAGCCTGTAGCGCGGCGCAAAGCAGAACGGACAGGAATAATCCTGCATGCGCGAAACGCGGGTTTTTACACGTGGACTTAGACATAACAATGTGGAATTAGTGTGGCAAAAGCGAATCTGGTATCAAACACAATTTAGACGAATGGTTATACATTCCTGTCCTGTTGCGTCCTGTACCGTCCTGTACTGTCCTGCCCGGGGCTAACGTAATGGGGTAAACGGAGATATGGCTTTGTTCCGCTACAGGGAAGGCCGGAGGTTGATATTAAAAGGAACTTCTATCTGCGCGCGGGAATGATCGAGGATGAGCTGCGCGGCCATTTCTCCCATGGCCCTGAAGTCTGTGGAAATAGTGGTGATCCCGTTGAGGATGAGTTTTTTAAGCGGCGTTTCATTGTAGGAGATAACGCCAATATCGCTGCCCACCTGCAATCCCTGCGACATGATCTTTTCTATCAGCGCCACCAGGTCGTTCTCCCTGATATTAATATATACATCGCCGCGGCGGATCTCTTCTGCAAGGATATCCGGCACCAGCTGGAAAGGAAAGGCATAATTCTGGCAAAAACGCACGAACCCTTCCTGTATCTCCTCGGGGTAATAGGTGTTGTCAGGGTAAATGAGCTTGAGGGTCTGGTAGGTCTGAAGCCGGTCGCGGGCCTGCTCCAGCGCGCCGTAGATGTCTTCCCGGAAATTCTCATACACGGCCCCGTATTCGCCGGTCACGCCTTTGAGCTTTTTATCCAGCAGGATGAGCTTTTCCTTCGGGATGGCATTGATCACCTCGTCCACGTGCTCCCAGCGCTCCCGGAAATGCGGCAGCACCACCACATGGGTATAGTCGTTCACCTTTTGGGTGAGCAGCTTTTTGAACAAACTGAAGTCGCTGTTGTAAATATAGAAGTCGATGTTGGCATGTTCCCCCAGCCTGTCGGCGAAGGAATCGTAGACAATTTTTTTGTGCTCGCTGAGTTTGTTGAATAATAGCAGTATCTTATATGGCTGGCGGGGATGGGCGTTCTGCACGTAGTATCCCTTGCCGGGCACGGACCCGAGCACGCCGATGCTTTTGAGATGTTTGTAAGCTTTCTCCGCCGTGTCCCGCGAGATCTCGAACACGTAGCTCACCTCGTTGATGGAGGGCAGAATGTCGTCCTGCTGCAGCTTCCCGTCGGCAATCGTCTGTATTATAGCATTTGCCAGCTGGTAATACTTGGGAGTGGCGGAAAAATCATCGATAAAAAGATATTTAAAAACCGGGTGTTGCTTCATACGCTTGCATATTCGCCTTTCGGCAAAGTAAGAAAATAATTGTAAAGTTGCTGAAGCATGACAGTGCATGACAGTTCAAAAATGCACAAGCTTTACTTTAGCAACATGACATTCCACGTCACCATCATGTTCCCCGGCCATCCGCGGATGTGCCATCAGAAATCTTAAAAGGAATTTTATGTCTTTAGATAGAACTATCCAATTCAGGCATGTTAGTTATTTATGGGATGAAAAACAAGCCGCTGCGCTCGCCGGCGATGAAGTAGCCCTGCTGATCTACCGTTCCAACCTGCTGGGGGCCGACCTCCGGCTTACCAATTATGGCGGCGGCAACACTTCCTGCAAGGTGCAGGCCAAAGACCCGCTTACAGGCGAGCCTACAGAAGTGATGTGGGTAAAAGGCTCCGGCGGCGACCTGGGGACTTTGAAAAAAAGCGGGCTGGCGGCGTTGTATGTGGACCGCCTCCGCAGCCTTCAGCGCGTTTACCGCGGCGTGGAACATGAAGATGAAATGGTGGAACTGTTCAACCACTGCATATTCGACCTCAATTCCAAAGCACCCTCCATCGATACGCCGCTGCACGGCTTCCTTCCCTTCGCACATATCGACCACCTGCACCCGGACGCCGCTATTGCTATTGCGGCGGCCAAAGACGGGAAAAAGATCACGCAGGAATTATTCGGCGGAACGATCGGCTGGGTAGACTGGCAGCGCCCCGGCTTCGACCTTGGCCTGAAGCTGAAACAATGCCTGGACGAAAATCCCGGTATCCGCGGCATCATGCTCGGCTCGCACGGGCTGTTCACCTGGGGGGATACCGCTTATGAAAGTTATATCAACACCCTGGAAGTAGTGGAACGCTGCGCCCAGTACCTCGCGGAGCATACCGGCAAAAAAGGCCCGGTGTTCGGCTGTGCGAGGCTCACATCTCCCCCGCAGGAAAAACGGCATGCACAGGCCATTGCGCTGGCGCCGCTGCTGCGCG
>CBFHAF010000027.1:0-14894 GCA_965653435.1 uncultured Chitinophaga sp. | reverse complement strand
GACAAAGGGGTGATATTCGGCGCGGTACGCCTGGATGACCCGGGTAACAGGCAATTCCCTTCCGACGCTTTGCAGGAACTTTATCTTGTGCCCCCAGCCGGCGGCCGCGTTTCCCAATTACTGACCACTCCCGCTGAAAACGCAAAATTGAGCCCTGACGGGCGTTTCATCGCATACCACGACAGGAAGGGCCGGGAAAATATCTGGCGTAAACACCAGACCTCCTCCATAGCGCGCGACGTGTGGGTATACGACAGCCGGTTAAAAACGCACCTGAAGCTGAGCACTTTCGCCGGTGAAGACCGCAGCCCCGTATGGGCCGGGCCCGATAACATCTATTACCTCAGTGAAAAAAACGGGAACTTCAACGTTTACCGGTCGTCCCTCCGCGAAAATACAGAGCCTCAGCAGGTGACCTTCCTGGAAAAGCATCCCGTGCGTTTCCTCAGCACCGGCAACGGCACGCTTTGTTTCGGGTTCAATGGTGAGATCTATGTGAAAACGCAGGGCGGGAATCCCGTGAAAGTGGCTGTCAGCATACCGGCAGCAGCAAAAAACGCCGACGGAAAACGCGTACCCTTTTCGGATATTACCGAAATGGCGGTATCGCCTTCCGGCAAAGAAGTGGCGTTTATTATGCGCGGCGAAGTATTTGCGGGCAGCACGGAAGGCAATATGGTCAAACGCATTACCCGCACACCGGGAGCTGAAGCCGGGCTGAGCTTTTCGCCGGACGGGCAGTCGCTGCTTTACGCAGGAGAACGCAAGGGCCGCTGGAATATTTACCAGAGCAGGTTAACCGACCCCGGTGAACTTTTTTTCTTCAAGGCAACATCGCTGAAGGAAACTATGGTGATCGGCAACGATCATGAAAACTACCAGCCAAAGTTTTCCCCGGATGGGAAAATGATCGCATTCATAGAAGACAGGGCCACGCTGAAGATCTATCATGCCGCTAAACGGCAAACCAGCACTGTTATCGGACCAGACCAGCTTTACAGCCGAAACGACCACGACCAGTATTTTGAATGGAGCCCTGACAGCCGCTGGCTGCTGGTGAAATACAACGAGCAGGGAAGCGGGAACGATGAAGTGGGCATTATCGCGGCATCGGGCAACGGAAAGCTGGTGAATCTTACCCGTAGCGGCTACAGCGACGCCCACCCGCAATGGATGATGAACGGCAGGATGATGATCTGGCAAACCGACCGCAATGGCCTGCACAGCTACGCGAACAGCAGCACGCGGCAGAATGATGTGTACGCTCTCTTTTTCGACCGTGAGCTGTGGAACGGTTTTAACCCCGGTAAGGATGAAGCCGCTGTGCAAAAAGAACTGCAGGCCCGCTCGCCGAAGCTCGCACCCGCAAAAGGAGGAGATATAGACTGGGATGGGCTGGAGCAGCGTAAAGCCCGGCTTACCACGCATCCCTCGTTGATGAGCAGCGCCCTGCTGAGTAAGGACGGCGGAGTGCTTTATTACCTCGCAAAGTTTGAAAAAGACTACGACCTCTGGAGCTGCAACCTCCGCACAAAAGAAACAAAGCTGCTGCTGCCGCTGAACATCGAAGGCGCCTCCATGCAATGGGATAAAGAAAAAAAATATTGTTACCTGCTGGCCGGTGGGAAAATGCTCCGCATCGATCCCGCCTCAGCGAAGAAAGAAAATATATCCTTTACCGGCGAAATGACCGTGAGCACTGCCGGAGAACGCAGAGAGATGTTTGAGCACGTCTGGAGAAGAACGAAAGAGACCTTCTACACCGGCGGCATGCATGGCGTGAACTGGGATGCGCTGAAAGCGGATTACGAAAGGTTCCTGCCTTACATCGATAACAATTATGACTTCGCGGAACTGTTGAATGAATTGCTGGGTGAGCTGAATGTGAGCCACACCGGCGCCAGCTTCAGCGAGGAAAGAAAAGACGCGGATGTGACCGGCTCTCTCGGCGTATTTTACGACCTTTCCCGCCAGGGCCCGGGTATGGCCATACGAGAAGTGATGCAGGGCGGCCCGCTGGATGACCCGGCTCTTGAAATAAGGCCCGGAACTGTGATTGAAGCTGTGGATGGAGAGACCGTGAATGCCGGTAAAGATTTTGCAGCCTGGCTGAACGGGAAAGCCGGTAAAAAAGTACGGCTCACACTCCGCACCGGTAACCGCAGCTGGCAGGTGCAGGTAAAGCCGGTAACGCCCGCAAAGGAATCCGAACTTTTATACGAACGCTGGGTGAAGCGCAACGGGGCGGAAACAGACAGCCTTAGCAACGGTCAGCTGGGCTATGTGCATCTTTACCGTATGAACGATGCCGCATACCGCCGCACTTATGAAGAAGTGCTGGGCCGCTTTCCAGGCAGGAAAGGCATCGTGGTAGACACGCGTTTCAACCGCGGCGGCGACCTTGCTTCCGAGCTGATCATGTTCCTCAGCGGCAAAAAGGTCCGGGACAACATGACGGGCCGCTTCCTGGTATCCAGCGAGCCTTCCTTCCGCTGGACCAAACATTCCGTGGTACTGGCCTGTGAGGCGAATTACAGCGACGGGCATTGTTTCGTACACGACTACCAGGTGCTGAAAATGGGTAAGCTGGTGGGTATGCCTGTTCCGGGCAGCTGCACATGGATGACCGGGCAAACGCTGCACGACAATTCCATGCATTTCAGTGCGCCTACATTGGGTGTGAAAGACCTGGAAGGACGATATCTTGAGAACTCACAAACGCAGCCTGATATTGAAGTCATGAACACATTCAATGCAGTGGCCGCCGGCCGCGACCAACAGCTGGAGGCCGCCATACAGGCACTGATGAAAGAACCAAGCGCAAACCGGTGACAGGAGAAGAACACAATAATATCATTTATTGGGAGGGGATCAGGAAAGGGAACAAACAATCCTTTTTTGACCTCTACAACAATACCTATTTCCATCTCGTCAGGTTTGGGTTGAAGATCACGGCCAATGATGAGCTGGTGAAAGATTCCGTTACCCAGCTGTTTTTACAGATCTGGGAAAAACGCCAGCGGCTGAACGCCGTAACCCAGGTGAGGGCTTACCTTTTTACTGCGCTCCGCCGCATGCTGGCAGACCAGCTCGAGTATCACGCCAAAATTGAGACGGCCATCCACAGGATGGGCCAGCAGGAAGCCGCCAGCGAGCTGCCCTATGAAGAGATCATTGTACGGGTGCAGCAGGATGAAGAGCTGAAGCGAAAGCTGTACCACGCGCTGCAGCAGCTCACCCCGCGGCAGAAGGAGCTGATAGACCTCATGTTCTTTGAAGGGTACAGTTACCAGCAGATCGCAGACCATACTTCCCAGAGCGTAAAAACCGTCTACAATACGATGTATGCAGCCATCAACCTGCTCCGCGGGCTGCTGAAATAAACTTTCTAAAAAAAATCCGGGATTTTTTTGGGCAAAACTGATTTTTCCGCCGTCAGTTAGGGAAAGGGTATGTAAATGAGTGATCATTACCGCAACGCGGAAGATTTTGTCTGCGACGAATCCTTCCAGCGATACTGCCTTGGAACGGACCAGTCCGCCATCGATCACTGGGAAAACTGGATCATGGAGCATCCTGAAGCTTCCGGCGAAATTGCCGGGGCCAGGAAGCTGTTTTCCATGTTGAATGGTAGGCAGGGCAACGTCCGCGAGCAGGCGCGCGAGTTGAAAGACGCCATGGAACGCTCTATGATGCTCAAAGAAGAGTTCGGTCAGCGGGAAGCCGCCATACGCAGACCACGCAGGATGCTGTACACCGGCATGGGGATCGCCGCTTCGGCGCTGCTTGTGATAAGCGCGCTTTTCGTCTGGAACAGCTACCGCGGCGGAGAGGAGTCTTCAATGCCTCCCATGGCCGTCACCATGCAATCCGGCAGCGAGCCCCGTAAAACGCTGATGCTGGCAGACGGTTCAGTGCTTACCATGCGCCACAACAGCACCGTTTCCCTTGCCGAAGGTTTCAGCAAAACGAACCGGGTGCTCACCCTTACGGGCGAGGCCTTTTTTGACGTGAAGGCCGACCCTTCGCATCCTTTTATCGTACACACCAAAGACGCCAGCATTGAAGTGCTGGGCACCGTTTTTAACGTAAGCGCTTATCCCGAAAATTCTTATACGGAAACCTCACTGTTCAGGGGAAGGGTGGAGGTAACATCCAAAGAGGACCCTTCCCGGAAAACAGTCCTTCTTCCCAGCCAGAAGCTGGTGATACAATCAGGCGGCAAAAAGGATACATCTTTTGCCGTACGCCCGCTGGCTGTAGACCCGGCAGATCATAAAGCCAGCGAAATAGCCTGGGTAAGAAGCCGGCTTAAGATACAGGATGAAACACTGGAGCAGATCGCGGGCCGTTTGCAGCAGTGGTACGGGATCCCTATTATCATTACAGACGAAGAAGTTAAAAAATACAGCTATTCCGGGACATTCGAGAGTGAAACCGTCATCAAGGCGCTGGAGGCCCTGCAGTTGTCTTATCCCTTCAATTTTGAAGCAGAGCAGACCAGGATCGTTATCAGTAAATAAAAACAACCAAGGTCAACTGTCGTAGTTAATCAATTAAATATCACCGTGTAACAAACAAGATTGTTGGCGCAATCAGGCTTGTTGCAGTAATCAACCAGGATCGGTTTGTAAAATAAAAAATGGGAAGTGTTGGCGCACTTCCCGGCGGTTAGAAAATGTATAAGGCTATTCACTCACTAAACCATAACAAAGTTATGAAACTCCCGCTATTGTTGGCTATGAAACTAATTACGCTATTGCTTCTGCTGGGTTTCCAGGTGTATGCCGTTACCGGTTCGGGGCAGGACAGGATTAGTCTTGACCTGCACAAAAGCAGCATCCGGAATGTTCTCAACCAGGTTGAGAAGCAGACCAGCTACCGCTTTGTATATCACACGGGCACCGTGCCGGAAAGCCAGCGGGTAAGCATCACCGTGCAGAATGCAGAGCTGTCGCAGGTATTATCCCGTGCCTTTGCCGGCCTTGGGCTGGATTACGTGATCAAGGAAGATAACCTGGTGGTGATCCGCCCCGCCGGGCAATCCGTGGTGCCGGACAGGATCGTGAAGGGCCGTGTAACCGGTGCTTCCCACGAGCCGCTGCCGGGTGTGGCCGTTCGTGTAACCGGCACTAATACGGGTACTGCCACCGATGGCGAAGGCAGGTTTGCCATCAGCGTGGGAGACGCCGCGAAAACCCTGGAGTTCTCGCTGCTGGGCTTCGTTTCCCAGCAGGTAACCATCGGGCAGCTTACGGAATTCAACGTTGTGCTGCAGCCTTCCACCACCAGCCTGGGAGAAGTGGTGGTAACAGGCTACACCGGTTATAACAGGAGCAAATCAGTTTCAGCGGCCACTATGATCGGGGGCGACAAGATCAACGAAGTGCCCGCGGCCACCTTTGAACAGGCGCTGCAGGGGCGCGTACCGGGCTTACAGGTAAACGCCGTGTCCGGCCAGCCCGGCACCAGCGCTAATGTAACGCTGAGGGGCATTGGAACGATCGCGGGCAATACCAGCGTGCTGTATGTCATGGACGGTGTGCCTATCGAAGCTGGAGCTTTCCAGGCCATCAATCCCGGGGACATTGAATCCGTTACCGTGCTGAAGGATGCTTCCGCCAAAGCACTCTACGGCTCACGCGGTTCCAACGGCGTGATCGTGATCACCACCAAAAAAGGAAAATCAGGGAAAGTGGCCGTGGAATACCGCTCGCAATACGGCGTATCCACCCTTACCACGCCCCGTTTCAATATGATGAACTCCGCCGAAAGAAAAGAATTTGAAGAAGGCATCGGCCTGGAAACCGGTGCGGAAGCAGGGCCTTTCTGGACCTATTCAAAGCTGAACCCGGAGTACGCCAACATGAGCGCAGCGGAAAAAGCCAGTGCAGACCGCATTGTGGACAGCCTCCTGCAAATGAACACCGATTGGCGCGACCTCTTCATGCGCAACGGCAGGTACATGGAGCAGCAGGTGAGCGCCAGCGGCGGCAACGAAAACATCAGGTTCTATTCATCCCTTAACTACTTCGACCAGCAGGGGCTTGTAAGGGTCTCCGACATAAAACGTTACACCGTAAAAAATAATCTGGACTTCACCGCGGGTAAATTCTCCGCCAACCTCAACGCCAACGTAGGCTATTCAAAAAGCAACCTCATACAGCAGGAAGGCAGCACGGCCGCCAACAACCCGCTGTCTGCCGTGTATTACGCGTTGCCATATGAATATCCCTTCGCCCCGGACGGCAAGCTGGTGACCACCGGCGACGGCGCTGACTATCCCGTGCTGGACCTCCGCGAGGGCAGCGATTCGTACGAAAGGATGCTGAACACCACCAAAAAGCAGAACCAGTTGAAAATGATCCTGAGCACATCGCTCAATTACGAGATCATCAAAGGGCTGGTCGCTAAAACAAGGCTGGGCATAGATTATAAAGACCTGACCACTGAAGACTGGTTCAATCCTGATTCCTACGCCGGCCGCAGGGTATCCAACGGCAACCTGGGCAGCTATGGCGAAGGCGTTTCCCGCCGTACTTCCGTGATCTCTACTTCAGGGCTTACTTATACCAATGTGTTCAACAGCAGGCATGAAGTGGAAGTGTCCGGCTATTTCGAATACCTGAAGAACACCTTCCGTTCCTTCGGCTATACCGGCTACGGGCTGGACCCGCGCCTGCCTCAAACGCCTGCCGGCGTAGGCGATCCAGGTACGTATACGCCTTTGCTGAACGGAGGTAAATCTTCCAACGCCACAGCTTCCTTCATCGGGTTGCTGCGGTATACCTACAACAATAAATACACTTTCAACGGGAGCTACCGCTACGACGGTTCTTCCATGGTGCCTGAAAATAACCGCTGGCACGGCTTTTACTCTGCAGGGGTGAGTTGGGAAGCCAAACGCGAAGCATTCCTTGCTGATGTGGACTTCCTCGCGGCCCTGCGTTTCAGGGCCAGCTATGGTACCACCGCCAGCCAGTTCCTGAACGACTTCGCTTACCTTGCAACCTTCGAAAGAGCTTCCTATGGGGGCAATCCGGCTATCGTGCCCAATCAGCCCGGTAACGCGGATTACGACTGGGAATATGCAAAAGAGCTGAACATCGGCTTCGACATCGGTCTTACAAGAAGCAACCGCATCCGCCTGACCGCCGAATACTACAACCGGGTCACCAGCAACCTGTTCATCGACCAGCGCCTTTCCTTCACTGCCGGCGTGCCCGACGAAACGCTGCCCATCAGCTCCGGCAAAATGCGCAACAGGGGCGTGGAGATCGACCTGCAGGGAGATATCGTCCGCAGGGCGGACCTCACCTGGACCGTGGGTGTGAACATGGCTTACAACAAAAACAAAGTGCTCGACCTTGGCGGCGCCGATGAATTCGAGAACGGGTATACCGGCATTATCAGGGTAGGCCTGCCTTTCGGCGCACACTACGCGCCCAAATGGGCCGGCGTGGACCCGGATAATGGCGACCCGCTTTATTATGACATAGACGGCAAGATCACCACCGACTACGATGCAGCTACCATGAGCGTAGCAGAGTTCGGCACCTACATTCCCGAACTGACGGGCGGTTTCAATACCGCCGTTACCTGGAAGAACTTCTACGCCAACGCATTGCTGAGCTTCAACGCCAAAGTGATGCGCTACAACAACGAAGATTATTTCAACGAGAACCCCAGCTTCATCACCAGCAACCAAAGCATCCGCCTGCTGTACGACCGCTGGAAAAAGCCGGGAGACAACGCCATATTGCCGCGCATCAGTGCAGACCGCAACTTCACCTCGCGCGATATACAGGATGCATCGTTCCTGCGCCTGCGTAATGCGAACATAGGTTACAACCTGCCGAGGCACCTGCTCAGCAGCCTGCGTATCATCAAAGGCGCAACGATCTATGTACAGGGCCAGAACCTGTTCACCTGGACGAAATGGAGAGGCTTTGATCCTGAGAACGGCAATGAATACGCCCGTTTCAGCTATCCCACTCCCCGTACCTATGTGGTAGGTTTAAACGTTAACTTTTAATCTTGCGCAGTATGAAAAAATATTTGCTCTATATAACCATCATAACCATTGCCGCTTCAGCCTGCAACAAGCAGCTGGACCTCCGCCCCTCGGATTATATTGATCCCGAAGGCGCCTACCAGAACGTGGAAGATGTGAACCAGGGATTGCTTGGCGCTTATTCCGCGCTGAGCTATTATTCCAGCATCCGTTACACTTCCCTCATTACGGACGAAAACATGCTGCCCTCCGAGAACAGCACCGGGTCCGGCTTTGCTACCCACCGCTGGCAGTACGACGGCAGCTTCCTGCATGATGCATGGAAAGACAACTACATCGCTATCGACCGGCTGAACAGGGCGCTGAGCGCTTCTTACCGTGTAGCCGTAAAGCCTTCGGAGCATGAAGCGCTGTCGCAATACCGCGGCGAATTGCTGGCATTAAGGGCGTATTGCCACCTGGAGCTGGCGCGCAATTTTGCGGAGAAATACGAGCCGGGTGCCCTGGGCATTCCGTATATGGACAGCTCATTTATCGGTAAGCCCGCCAGGCTGAGCTTTGCGGAAACCATGGCCAGGATCAACCAGGACCTTGCGGCCGCGAAAGGCATGATACCAGCCGGGTTCGACGACCGTACCAGGCTTAATAAAGCCGCCGTGGCGGCATTGCAGGCGCGTGCGGCATTGTATGAGAAGAACTGGGATAATGCTATCGCCTATGCCACCGAAGCCATCGATGCGCTGCCGCTGGCCAGCCGCATACAGTTCCCGCAGGTATGGAAAGACAACAGCACCGCCGAAGTTTTCTGGAAGCTCAAACGCGTGACCGGCGACGAAGAGATCGGCAACTTCTATACACAGGCGGGTTTCCTGGACAATCCCGCAGGCAGGAGAATATATTATGCCGCCTCTTACAAGCTCACCAATCTTTTCGACAAGTCCAACGACATCCGTTTTTCCTCTTACATCAAGATCGACGCGGGACGCCTGGCAGCGGGCAATGTGCCTAACGCCGTAGTGAAATATATTGCAGCCAACACCGCGAGCAACCTTGTAGACATTAAGCTGCTGCGCACCGGCGAAATGTACCTGATCCGCGCGGAGGCATATGCTGAGAAAAATCAGCCCGGCCTTGCGGCAGAGGACCTGAACGATCTGCGTGCCGCGCGCATAGCCGGTTATACGCCGCAGGCCTTTGCGGACAAAGCGGCCATCATCGCAGCCGTCTACAGCGAACGTTTCAAAGAGCTGGCCTTCGAAGGCCACCGTCACTTTGACCTGAGAAGAAGGAATATGAATATTTCCCGGAACCCGGAAGACGCCGTGAATGCGCTTGGCGCTGTGCTGCTTACGCCCAACGATCCGGAATACGTATTCCCGATTCCCAACAGCGAGCTGCGCGCCAATCCGAATATGAAACAAAACCCGGGGTACGTGAACAAATAGCGCAAAGACAATCTGAAACGATGAAACGATTACTGACAGTTATTTTAATAGGGCTTTCCGCTTATGCGCAAGCCCAGCAGGTAAGGCCGGCGAGGCTCGTGAACGGTAGAACTGCATCATTGGGCTTTACCGGCGATACGGCGGACGTTACGCCTAAAACCCGCGGGGGCGTGGCCCTGGTGGGCGGCGGCGGCGATGTTCCCGGTGCGTTCAGGTGGATGATAAACAGGAGCGGAGGAGGGAACGTGGTGGTGATACGCGCTTCAAGCAATTACCTTTACAACAATACCATAGACAGCCTCGGTAAAGTAAGTTCCGTAGAGACCCTGCTGATCAATTCCCGTGAGCTGGCAAACAACCCGGAAGTTGCAAGGGTGATCCGGAACGCGGAAATGCTTTTTATTTCCGGCGGGGACCAGTCCAATTACATGAACTTCTGGCGGGGCACCAAAACCGCTGAAGCCATCAATTACCTGCTGAACGAGAAAAAGGTGCCGGTTGGCGGCACCAGCGCGGGCTGCGCCGTGCTCACCGGCATATACTACAGCGGGGAGGCCGGCAGCGCCACCGCCAAAGCATTGCTGGATCCGTACGACAGCCTGGTGACCCTTTATAACAACGACTTCCTGCAACCGCCTTTCCTTCACAATGTGATCAGCGATCAACACTACGTGGCCCGTAAGCGGCAGGGGCGGCATATGGCTTTCCTCGCCCGCATCATTACCGACTGGAAAGTGTTCCCCAAAGGCATTGCACCCGATGAAAGAACTGCCGTATGCATAGACGAGAAAGGGAATGCCCAGGTATTCGGCGAAGGAAAGGCCTACTTCCTGGCCACCAATGCGAAACATGCTCCGGAACAATGCGCTCCGGGCAAACCCGTGGAATGGTCAGGCAACGGGGAAGCGGTGAGTGTATACGAACTGCAGGGCGCGGAGAATGGCAACGGTCATTTTTCTGTAGCGGATTTTAATCCTGCCAAAGCAAAAGGAGGGAAATGGTATTTTTGGTGGGTAGAAAACGGTATCTTAAAAGAAAGAACGAAATAATATGCGCAGAAAATATTTCCATACGGCGTTCATCCTCGTTTTAACCGTACTGCTGGGCGCCTGCATGCAAAAGGTGCCGGAGGGCAACGCGGGCAATTATGTACTGGTGATACACGGCGGCGCTGGCACCATCCTCAAAAAGAACATGACGCCCGAAAGGGAAGCGCTGGTGAGGGCAGGCCTCGAAGCCGCGCTCAAGAAAGGTTACGAAGTGATACAAGCCGGCGGTTCCAGTCTTGATGCCGTGGAAGGCGCCATCCGCATATTGGAAGACGATCCGCAGTTCAACGCCGGCAAAGGCGCGGTATTCACGCACGACGGCCGCAATGAGCTGGACGCGGCCATTATGGACGGCAGCACGCTGGCAGCCGGTTCAGTGGCGGGTGTGCGCACCATCAAAAATCCTATCTCCCTGGCAAGGGCCGTCATGGAAAAATCGGAACACGTAATGATGGCCGGGCGCGGCGCGGAACAATTTGCTGCGGAAGCGGGCGTCGAAATAGTGGATACTTCCTATTTCAGGACGGAGGAACGCTGGCAGGGCCTGAGAAAGGCGCTGGCGGAAGATTCCGCGAAAACAAAGCTGGATCACAGCTACATTCCGCCGCATAAGCTGGGCATCATAAACATCGACAATAAATTCGGCACCGTGGGCTGCGTGGCGCTGGATAAAAAAGGCAACCTCGCTGCGGGCACTTCCACCGGGGGAATGACCAACAAAAAATACGGCCGCATCGGCGATGCTCCTGTAATCGGCGCGGGCACTTATGCGAATAACAGCACCGTGGCTGTTTCCTGCACAGGCTGGGGCGAGTTCTATATCCGCAATGTGGTGGCTCACGATCTTTCCGCGCTGATGGATTATAAAGGGCTTTCCGTGGAAGAGGCCGGCAAGGCCGTGATCAAAAAAGTGGGCGACCTTGGCGGCGACGGGGGATTGATCGCGCTGGACAAAAACGGTAATATGGCGATGCCTTTCAACACGGAAGGAATGTACCGCGGTACCGTTACGAAAGATGGAAAAATTGAGATATTGATATACAAAAACTAACCTGCAAACCGGATAAAGGACAGCCGTCCCGGTTCTGCCGGGACGGCTTTTTCTTTTCTACCAGATGAATGCTGTTAGACCCAACCCGAACACGAAATGATTAAAACGCACTTTTTCCTGCCCGATATTTTTAAACAGGAATTTCCCGTCGGCATCCACATCGTCCACGATATCGATATCAAAATCATGGTCTGAATCGAAATAGCTGGCATAAGCTTTAATGCCCAGGTTGCGCGCAAAGCGCTTCTGTATGCCTACACCGGCGGACCAGCTGAACGTGGCTTCCGGTTTATACCGCAGGTAGGGGAATTCGTTCCTCTCCAGCAATTCTTTCCAGGATTCGTTCAGGATCAGCACCACATTTCCGTCCGCACCCAGCGAAGAGCCTGCCAGCGCTTTGCCAGTGATGAACCAGTTGCGGGGAAGCGGTACGCTGAAGAACGGGCCGAGGTGCAGGTAACGGATGCCCATGGGCTGGGTGTAATGTGCGTCGCTTATTTCCGTGACATCGGGATCGTCTATCACAAGCCCGTCGTCGTTGATGGGAAAGCTGGTAAACGCGAACTCGCCGCCTACGCCGATGTTGCGGTGGAAAAACCAGGCGCCTTCCACACCAAGATTGAAGCCCTGCTTGGCCTTTACGCCGTTCACTTTGCCGGTGAGGTCTTTGGTGGTGGCAGTGGCAAAGCCCATGCGCATTTCCAGGAAGCTGGGCTTGCCGTCTACCGGGATGGGATCTTTATGCAGTACGGGCCGCTCGCCTTTGTCCTTGTATACTTTTTCGGCAATGAGGTAACCCAGCTCCGTGGAAAGGATACCGATACCTGCGCCCGCCAGTACGTCGCTTACCCAGTGCCGGTTGTTCAGCTGCCGCCCGATGGCCGTGGCGGTGGACATGGCGTAGCCGCCCACGCTGTAGAGCGGGTGCCGGTACTGCCCGTATTCTTTATGCAGGAAAGTGGCGTTCATAAATGAATTGGCGGTATGGCCGGAAGGGAATGAATTGGCTTCCGAGCCGTCAGGCCTTTCCACTTTCGCCGTATACTTGATGGCATTCACTGTAACGGCCATAATAACTGCCGAGAATGCGTAGGAAAAGAATGCGCGCTTCAATGTATGTTTCCCTTTCACGCCCGCTGCATTCAGTCCGAAAACCGCTACTGCGGGTACATATTGCATATAATCGTCGAAGTGGTACCGGAAGGTGGGGATGTAGCGGTTGCGCAGCTCCCTGATATTTTTCCGCTCGCCCCAGGTAAGGGCGCTGCCGGCAAAGAGGATGAGCGGGACCGTGGTGATGCGTACGGCCTTGCTTTGCCAGAATCCCTGAGGGGCGATGCTGTCTTCCTCCATCAGCCGCGGATTGAAGAAAAAACTGCCTGCCGGAGCCTGCTGAGCATGAAAGCGTGAACCGCCTGCCGGCAGCTGCCGCGATGGAAAATGAAATGCATGCAACGGGGCGGCGCTGCCTGCCTGCATTTCCTGTGCGGAAGCGGATAGCAAGGAAGCGGCGGTAAGGGCGGTAAGGAATAGTCTTTTGCTGGAGCAGATGAGCATACGTTGACGAAATATAGGTTAATAGTAAATAGTCGATCAATTTTTAAACTTGATGGAGCCGGCGCATACATCGCCTTCTTCCGTGCCGTTGAGCCATTGTTTCAGGTATTTCGTGCGGCCGGTGGTGATTTCTGTCCAGGCATTCGACCGGCACATGGGGGTTACGCTTCCTGCCAGCGGGTCCGGGGGATACATCGCATCCACATCCGCATTTCTCAGCTGCAGCCATATCCGCTGGGCGGCTTTGAGGTTCCGGATGAATGCGGTATCCGCTTTGTATTGGGCAAGAACTTTCTGGTAAACCGCATTTAATTCCTTTTCTGCTTTCTGCTGGTCCTTCGAAGCCGAGGCGTTCAGATCGTACTGCGACTGGGCGGAACAAACCTGCATGGATATGAAGAACAGGACGGCCAGCAATAGGGCTTTAATATACAGCATATATCAGGGTTTTCTGGAATAACAATGAAACCTCCGGATTGTTGAACACCTGTATCCGTTTAGAACTGCAATCCTTCATTCCAGCTGGCCGATCATGCATTCCGGCCCTTGCTTCCTTGCATTCCCATGCCTGATTACGGAGTTTTACCGCCTTTAACTGATCGCTATATGAAGAAATACTGTTTGCTTTGGATGTTGGGCATTTGGACACTGTGCGCCTGCAAAAAATCTGCTGACAAGCCCGGCAGGCCGGCTGAGCCGGTTGTGACGGAAAAAGGCGTGCCCAGGGGTGCCGCCACACGTGCCACGATAGGCCCCGCGGGCGGCTCGTTCACCAGTGCGGACGGCTGGCTGACCATTACCGTTCCGCCCGGCGCTGTTACCGCCAATACGGAATTCGGTATTCAGCCCATTACCAACACCCTCACAGAGGATTCCGCCGTGCTCAATTACCGTTTAACGCCTGAAGGCGCCACGTTCCGGCAGCCGGTGAATGTTGTGTTCAGGTACGATCAGCCCGGCCTGAACGGGGCGCTGGAAGAGGGTATGATCGTCAGTTACCAGACAGGGAAAGGGAACTGGAAGGCAGTGCCGGCCACCCTCGATACACAGGCCAATCAGATCAGGATCGCCACCAGCCATTTCAGCGACTGGTCTATCACATCCATCCTGAACCTCAAGCCAGACAAGACGGAGGTAGTAGCCGGGGAAGAAACGCGCTTCCGCATCACCGGCATGGTTCCCTCGGAGGAAGACGACCTGCTGGCGCCGCTTTTGATCGACGATCTGTCCGGCTGGATACACACGATCCGCGACTGGGATATCATCGCGGGAGACGGCGTATTGTCTGACGTGACGAATGAGCCGCTGGTAAAAATCTACACCGCCCCGGCGCATGTGGCCGCCACGCAGCAGGTGGAATTGCAGGTGGAGCTGAACGGGAACATGTGGGTGCCCGATGCCGGCGCCCCGGACGGGAGAAGAAAGATGCGGCAGGTCATCATGCTGAGCAGCGTAACCTTGTTGGGCGGATCATATATGGTCGGGTCATTCAACGGGCAACCGATCAATACCGCCGAAGTAACGGCACTTTATTCCAACGGTAAGATCTACGTTACCGGGCATACCCCCGGCGGTTCCGTATACCTGGAAATGAACGGCAGCGGGGCTGAAACCTATCCCTGCGGGGACAGGATGCTGCCGGGGACCAGTTTTGTGGGGGCGGTCAAAGACGGCGCGGGAGCATATTCCTATGGCTCCGAGTACGTAGAATGCGGTCCTCCGCAGGTTAGGCGGTATTCAGGAGGAACGGTGGACATCAAGGCCTGGGGAGCGGTAGG
>CBFHAF010000026.1:0-15089 GCA_965653435.1 uncultured Chitinophaga sp. | reverse complement strand
ACCGCTCGATTCGACCAGGTGCTGCACAAGCTCCGCGCGCTCAGCCAGTATGTAAATGCGGATGCCCGTGAGCTGAGCAACCAGGCTTTGCTGATCAACGGCATGCAGGTGGAGAACAACCGCGTGCGCGGCCTGCTGGAGGCGAACCACGAAGAACCTTCTCCCGGCTATGAGCTGTACGGGAAAATGACGCGGCAGGTAGTGGTGCTTGCCAGCCTGAAGGATTCTCTTTCCCAAACCCGCTTCAGCACCGAAAGCCTTCGCCAGCAGCTGGACGCCTGCGGCGCAGCCACGAAAAGTGCCATTAAAAAACTAAACCGTTATTGATTTTCATTCATTACCCTAATTATAAGCATCGTCCGAAATGGCGCATCTGAGCATCAAAGAAAGACAGGAACAATTCATCTTCCTGCTCATCCTCACCATCCTGACCACCGGGCTGCTGGCATGGCTCCTGTTTGGCGCCGGCGCGCACAGCGGCGGGGCCATGAAAGAAAAACTGTCGCAGCGCATACAGGAAGAAGAACAATTTGCCCAAGCCGTAGCAGAAGTGCAGCCGGCGGTGGATTCAACCTACAAAAGGATCATGGAGTTCGATCCCGCCGTTACCGCCCTGTTCCTCGAATCGGATATACTCAATTCCATCGCGGGCATCAAAGCGGCTTACCAGCGGAAGGCGCACGACCTCAAATACAAGACCTTCCACCAGGAAGCGCAGTTGCTGGAGATCCTTTTCTACGACAAAAAAGAACTGAGAGGCAATTACCGGAACATCCAAAAGCTGGAGCAGGACCTGGAACAGTGCAAGCTCTCCCAGCGCGGCCTCCAGGAAGCGTTCATCAACCGAAACCGCCAACAACCCAACTGATACAACTCAATGGAAGGAACTACGAAGCATAAGGCCGTACAAACAGACAACCGGAACCGGATCTATCTCTACGTCATCCTCGCAGTGCTGCTGCTGGCAGTCGTTTTCCTGCTCGTCAAATTACTGATGGGCAACCGGGAGATCAATGCACACCTGCTGCGCAATGAGATCTTCCTGAACGAGAACCTCGTGTATACAGACAATACGCCCGGCGCATCCGAATGGAAATGGGAGTTCGGCGACGGCAGCAAATCGAAGGAACAAAGCGGGTACTACCGCTTCCGGGAATCGGGCACTTACCTCGTTCGGCTTACGGTAGACGGGAAATTGCAGCAGCAGTTTGCCGTGGTCGTAAAAGATACCGTGCCGCTGGCGCTTACGGACAGCATCCGCATTTCAGGCCCCACTGCGGGCGTTACCGGCATGCAGCTGCGGCTGGAAGCGGAAGGTGAGGCGAATATATTCGAATGGTCTTTCGGGGAAACAGGCCGTGTGGACGCAAAAGGACGGAACGCTTATTACACCTACCGCTCACCCGGCAGGTACACGGTGGCCCTGCAGACGGATAAAAGCCCTGTTCCCGTTTACACCGTGCTCACTATCACCGAGCCGCTGACGGACATTGGCCTGGTGGACCCGAACGCAGGCGGGCAGGCATTGAACGACGATTTTAAAACAAGGCTCCAGGCCATCGCCAACGGCGCCAACTTCAATACGCATTATTATTATCTCGTCCGCAAATACCTGTGCAACGGGGAAAAAACGACCGCGCAGGCGCAGGACGAGACAGGAAAAAAGAACACGGATTTTTATTCATACTGCATCGGCCTCACGTTCAGCAAGAACGTGGTGATCGATGAAGTAAGCCTCACCCTTTCGCCATCCAAATGCGTGAGCCTGGTGCAGGTGAAACAGCATCGCCGGTCATGATATTTCAGATTGTATAAAAACTGCCAGTAAGCAATGAGAGGGATCCTTTTTGTATTAACCGTTATATGCTGCCTTGAGTCGCAGGCACAGTTCTACGCCGGCAAACGCATCACGCGCATGCCGGGGAATTTCCGCAATCCCACGCCCGAAACCAAAGACCCGTCGGGCAAAGCGGCGCCCACCGCATGGATCGTTTTTTCGGACCGGGAGGACAATTACACCACCACCACACCCGGCGGCTCGCTGGTGTTCAAGAAACTCGCCTTTATGCAGCCCTTTTTTGTAAGCGATGAAAAAGAAGGATACCTGCGCCTGGTGAAATATGATCCTTCCGTGCTGAAAGGCACCAAGCTGAAAGATAAACGCAAAGCCGTGAGCTATGGCTGGATACCGCGGCATAAAGTGCTGATGTGGCAGAAAGCGCTCACGGACGAACGCAGCGGTTTTCCCATCAAAGCCGTGTCCATCATCAGCAGCGGCGACCCCATCGCCCGCCCGAAATTTTACTTTGCGCACGATTCCGTGATCGTGTTCAACTCGCCCGAATTGCAGGCGAAAGCCGGGGAAAAATTAAAGCTGCACGTCCTGGTGTATATCTATAAATTTTCGGAAGACGGCCGCAAGGCGCTGGTAGGGCATACCAGCCAGCTGACGGCAGACAGTGCGGCCGCATCCGTGGCCGGCTGGGTGTCCGCCGATGTGGTGCACCTCTGGGGAAGCAGGTTGTATGTGGGCAACGAACGGGTGTCTACCTACGACGAAGACTCCACCGCAGCGAGGTATTTCAGCAGCAGGTTAACACCCGTTAAACCCAGCGGCGGCAATTTTGAATACGATCCGCTGCTGCCGCCCGGCAACCCTGTATTCCGCTCCATTCCCGTTATGCAGCACAAAGGGCTGGGCGTTACCACCCACGCTTTCCCATCCTCCGTTGCAGGCAATGTGTTCGACAAGTCCAGCAACACGGTGATCAATATCAAAGGCACGCGCATAGATTACAATAATTATCTCCGCCTGCGCCGCTTCGGCAACCGCGTGAACGTGATGTTCGTCGTGGACGGCGGCAGCAGCATGAAGAATTACCTGCCCGGCATTACCAATACCATCCAGAACTTTGCGGACATCTTCGGCAAAAAAGCATACGCAGGCTACGAATACCGTTTCGGCGCAGTGGTGTACCGCGGCAGCGAAGGCTGTTACCAAAGTAAAGGGATGAATACCTTCGAGCCTACCGGCAATTACAGCAGGATCGTGGATTTTATTAACCAGCAGGCCGCCATCACGCAGCAGTGCAACAGTACGGTTACCGACCAGCCTTATTATGAAGGACTGCAGCAGGCTATCAACGTGCTGAAGAAATACCCGATGCAAACGAACCTGATCATCGTGGCAGGCAGTACCGGCAACCTGAAAGGCGTAAGCACCGAAGACCAGCTGGTGCGCGGGCTCACCGAAACAGACGCCCGCATGCTTATTTTCCAGGTCTATAACAAGTTCGATCCCTCGTTCAACAACTTCGTGCTGGAATCGCGGCAGTTGCTGGAAAGGGCCGCCCAGCAGCAGGCGGAAAGCAAAAAGCTGCGCATGGTGAAAGGCGAAGGGCTGGCTGTGACCCAGCAGTTCAATACTTCGTACACCGATTCCGTTTCTTATTACCTCAACTATCCCGAAGGCAGCCTCATTCCCGGCGCCATCGTGTTCCCCGCCAGGGGCGAAGTGAAAACGAACCGGGAAATGATGATCGCGCTGGACCGCTTCCTGGGAGAAGTGTATACGGATAACCGGCAGATCATCACTTCGCTGGACAGTGTGTTCATGACCTCCGGCCGCCTCCGGGAAAAGATACCGGAGCCGGTGATGAACAGCATCAGCCAGCCGGGGCTGACCCTGCCGCGGGACTTCGGGGAACAGCTGCCGCATAATGCCTTCAAATATTATTTTGACGTGAATGCGAAAGAAGGGATCGTGGCAAAAAATGCACCCGTGCAATTCGCTATCCTGCTGAGCCACGACGAAATGCTGCAGCTGACGGACCTGCTGTCGCGGCTGGCGGGCGACAACCTGGAACAGGACAGCAAAGCTTTCCGCAAGATGCTGTACCGCACCTATGTTGCCTACGGCAGCAGCCAGTGGAAAGGAAGCACCACGAAATCGCTGGTTAGGAATATGAAGCTGCCGGCATACATAGAAAAAGCGACCGGCATGCCGGTAGACGCAGGCGCCTTGAGCGGCTTCACCGTGAAAAGTATTAAGAACGGGATGAGCAGCGAAGAGTTCGAGCAGCTGGTGACCTACCTCAGGAAATGCAACCAGGTGCTGAAAGTGCAGCTGCAAACCGGCGATTATTTTATTTCCAACGGAAGGCCCTACTTCTATGTAGTGCAGCAGGACTGGAAATACGGCAGCAAAGAGCCAGTATCTGTAGCAGCCGCAAAAGAAAACGAATGACCATGACCTTTCTGAATCTCAGTGAATCCGTGAAACATGCCGTGCATGTGGCTCAGAGCCTGGCCCGGGAACGTAAGCATGCAAGTTACGGCCCGCCGCATCTGCTGGCGGGGCTGCTGCACCGCGAAACCGGCCTGCGGCCTTTCCTGCAGGCTATCAATAAAGATGCGGGTTACCTGCAGGAATGGGCGGAAGTGCGTATGGACGAATACCCGAACGCGCAAACGCTTTCCTCCGACGTAAAAGGCACGCCGGAAGTATCCAATGTGCTGGAAGAAGCCGATGATGTAAGGCTCCGCATGGGGCTGGACCTGATCACGCCCATTTGTGTGCTGGCGGCCATCAGCAAGCCCAACACCGGCTTCCCGGCGGAACAGATGAAATCTTACCCGCTTAAAGAACGCGAGCTGATCAGCAATTACCTGGATGATGCTGCCCCGGCTGTGAACGGCGCAGCTGTGGCTGACCCGGAAGCTGCTCCTGCCGGCGCGCTGGCTAAATATTGCATAGACAGAACAGCGGAGGCCCGCCGCGGCCACCGCGACCCCATCATTGGGCGGGACGCTGAGCTGCGCATGGTAATGGAGATATTATGCCGCCGCACCAAACCCAACGTGATCATCACCGGCGATGCCGGTGTTGGGAAAACAGCGTTGGTGGATGGCCTTGCACAGCAGATCGTGAACGGTCATGTGCCGGAGGCGCTGAAAGAGGCTACCGTCATGGAGCTGGACACCGGCAGCCTGATCGCAGGGGCGGCTTACAAAGGAGAAATAGAAGACCGGCTGAAGAGCATCATCGCGGAGATCAAACGCTCCGGCAAAGTGATCCTTTTCATCGACGAGATACATAGCCTGCTGGACCCGAAAGGCTCCATTGGCAGCGGGGCAGGCAACCTGCTGAAGCCCGAGCTGGCCCGCGGGGAGATCACGGTGATCGGCGCCACCACGATCGAAGAATTCAGGAAGCTGATAGAGCCTGAAAAAGCTTTCAGCCGCCGCTTCGAGATCGTGCAGGTAGCCGAGCCGGACGATGCCACGGCCGTGCGCATGCTGGAATGCCAGCTTTCCCTGTATGAGCAGCACCACCAGCTGAAAGTGGACGAGGGTACAGTAACGGAATGCGTGCGCCTGGCGCGCAGGTATATGAAAGACCGCCGCTTGCCGGACGCTGCGTTCGACCTGCTGGACAGAACGATGGCCGCCATCAAGATGATGAACGAAACATCGGGGCAGGAACTGGAACAGCTGCGGTTGTTGCTGGAAAATGAGACTGATGCCGCAAAAGTATATACGGACATACGCCGCCGCCTAAGCCCTGTGTTGCTGGGGCGCCACGATGCCGTTCCGCCGGACGGGGAACCCGATAAAGAATATCTTGCCCGAATGCTGGATGCGTTGGGCGGCTTTGCCGCTACCCGCGTGGAAAGCACCGGCCCGCAGGACGTTGCCGCGGTGGTGGCTTTTAAAACAGGCATACCTATCGGCAAGATACAGGCAGGGGAGAAAGAGAAGCTGATGAACATGGAAACGCACCTGAAACAACGGGTCGTGGGGCAGGACCATGCGCTGAAAGCCCTGTCTGCCGCTATTCTCGAATCCCGGAGCGGCTTGGGCAAGAAAGGCCAGCCCATCGGTTCGTTCTTTTTGCTGGGGCCTACCGGTACCGGTAAAACGGAGCTGGCGAAGTCTATCGCCGAGTTTTTGTTCAACGACGAAAAAGCTATGATCCGGTTCGATATGAGCGAATTCAAGGAAGAACATTCTGCCGCGTTGCTGTACGGCGCGCCGCCGGGATATGTGGGATATGAAGAAGGAGGCCTGCTGGTGAACAAGATCCGTCAACAGCCGTATGCCGTACTGTTGTTTGATGAAATCGAAAAAGCCCATCCCTCCGTGTTCGATATTTTCCTGCAGATCATGGACGAAGGGATTATCCATGACCGTTTGGGCAAGGAGGGCGACTTCAGCAACGCACTTATCCTTTTTACATCCAACATCGGCAGCGATTGGGTAACGGAGCAGTTTAACAACAATAACATTCCCACTGGTACGCAATTGATGGAATTGATGACGCGCCATTTCAGGCCTGAATTCCTGGCGAGGTTATCCGAGATCGTTCCTTTCAGCCCGATCACCGAAGAAAATGTGGTGAAAATATTTCATATACAATTGAAGAGCCTGCTGGAAGCGCTGGCCCGCCAGCACATCTCGCTGGAGATCACCGAAGAGGCCGGGAAAGCCCTGGCATTAAGCGGTTTCACGCCCCGTTACGGGGCGCGGCAGATATCCGGCGTGATCCGGAATAAGCTGAGAAGGCCCATTTCAAGACATATAATCGCAGGCGAGCTGGGTGCGGGGAAAAAAATTAAAGTGGGGTTGATGGGGGGAAGCGAAGAACTGGAATGGAAGATCGAGCCATCTTAAAAAATTAATGCCGTTTTGAAAGTGTTTTGAAACAAAAAACTTATTTTTATACAGACCCGTAAATTTTGTTAATCTATTATCTCAAAAAAGTTCAGATATGTTCAATTATGAAATCGGCGGAAACGAACGCAAAGTGGATGCATCGGAAGCATTCGTAGACATATCGCCCAACAAGACTTTATTTATTCAGCAGTTAACCGACAATGATCCCGTGAAGCCCGAAATAGTGGAGGGGCTCAAAACGGAAGATGAAGTGTTCAGGCACTTCAAACCCAGCGTGGGTGTAAGTTTTGAGAACAATGACGGTTTGGTGAAAGATGAAACTTTACGGTTTGAGCACCTTGGTGATTTTTCCGTGAAGAACCTCGTACAGCAAAGCGATACGCTCCGCAACCTCAAAGTGGAAAGCGATATGTACCTGAACATCATACGCCAGCTGAAAACGAATAAAACGCTGAAAGCGACGCTCGAAAACCCGGAAACCCGCCAGGCATTCGCGGCAGCGCTGGAAAACCTTGCTAAAGAACTACAGCAGCATACCTGATATACGCGACGATTGTTTTTTGACCTTTCAGGAAAGGACCATATACTAAATTAATACCCGCTGTTCCGCTGCTGGACAGCTTAAACCGTACTTCATGTCAGCATCTAACGAAAGAATGCAGGAAACCAGGCAGGACCAGCCCGCCCTGCAACATGCCGTTCCAACGGAAACCACCGCATTATCGCTCGACGACAGTTTGCAGAAGCTGGTCAAGGCAGGAGGGTTCGACTTCCTGGAAGCCATTCTTGACGGTTTGCAGAACCTCAACCCCGAACGCAAGGCCCGGAAAAAGATATTCCTGACAGACCAGGACAAGGCCGCGGAAAGAAAAGAACTGCTTAAAAAAATTGAAATATGGCAGGAACTGCTGCAGAAGCAGGGTTCCCTCAGCGAGCTGAAAGACGAATGCCAGCAAAAGGCGGACGAGTCTGACAGCCTGTTGAAAAAGAACATCGGCCGGGCTCTGGATGCTACACGTAAGCTGGAGCAGGCTTACCGCACCGTGCATCTTTTTTACAAGAACACGGAAAACGATAAGCTGGTCAATGTAGCCATCCTGAACGCATCCATGGATCAGCTGGCCGACCTGGACAATCCGCGCTTCATTGAGCATGTGGCGGCCGAGCTGAAGCAGAATTACGACCGGCTTGACCTGCGGGACAACTATTCGCTGCTGGTGATCCCCGGTTATCTCGGTTCCAACAAGGTGCTGGAGCGCTGGGGGAAGATCGCGCACGCCAACAAAACCATGCTGGTAACGGATTTTGTGAACCTGGACCAGCCGGACGATGTGATCGATCTTTTTACGGCCGCTAACCTTACCGGTGGCGACGCTTTCCGTTCCAACGTGATCATGACCTGCAACTGGCTGGTGGGCCGTGGTAAAGTGGATGAAGCGGGAGAGGAGGACGATCTGCATGTGCCCGGTTCCGCGGCGCTGGCGGGTAAAATGTATTACACGCTGATGAGCCAGGTAACTGCCGGTAAAAAACATGGCGGCATGAATGAGGCGGACGGGGTGCGGTTCGACCTGAAGAAAAGCGAGATCTCCCAGCTGGAAAGGCTGGGGCTGGTGCCGATGGTGAACGAATACGGAAAGGTAATGGCCTTCTCGGCGAAAACCTTGTTCAACGGGGACAATATCGGGTTGCAGACCTATTCCGTGGTGCGGGTGTTCGATTACATCACGAAAGTGTTGTTCGACTTCCTGAACCGCCGGGCTTTTGAGAACTGGAACACGAAGACCGAAAGCGACCTGCGCCAGCAGATCGTGCGTTTCCTGGATAGCATCCAGGGGCCGGACAGGCTGATCGAGCGGTTCAAGATCATGCGTTTTGAGCGGGATGAGATACAGAAAGACCGTATCCATCTTGATATACATATCACGCCTTATTTCCCGGCGAAAAGCTTTGTGGTAAAGCTGGACGGGCATAAAGGAGAAGACGAGCATACCACCTGGAATACGGAGTATGCGGCCCAGGCTTAGGCCTGCTTTGATATGAGCTGCCGAATGTTATATTTGCAAGGTATAACATGAAGCAACTGTTAATTTTACACGGCGATACGGACAAGGCAGGCATCAACCATGAATTTGCCAGAGCATACAGGCAGGGCGCTGAGGAGGCCGGAGCGATGGTGAAGGAGTTGTATATTATGGACCTCAAGTTCAACAGTAATAAACAATTCTCCAATCAGATCACGCCACTGGAACCGGATTTGCAGGCTGCGCTGGAAAAGATACGATGGGCTACGCACCTGGTGCTTTTCTGTACGGTGAATCATGATTCGATACCGGCGAAGCTGTCCGGTTTCTTTGACCGGCTTTTCCTGCCGCAGCAGGGTGTGGGCGGTGGGAATTCTTCAGGGCCGGGATGGTATCCTGGCAAGTCGGCACGGATTGTGTCTGTGCTTGATGAAGAAAGCTGGCGGGAGTGGCAGCTGAACAAGCAGCCTACCTATCATTCCATCAAACGCAATGTGATGGAGCGTTGCAGGATCATGCCGGTGCGCACGTGCACGATCGGGTATGTGCATTCGCCAGAGAATGAATATGCAAAGAAATGGATTGGAAAGATGCATGCGTTCGGTCAAAAATTCATGTAAAATTTAACACCCTTAAAACTCTTGCTGTGATATTTTAGTTTATTTTTAGCCAACAGATAAATTGTTTGAAACTCGGAAGAACCTCTAGAATTGTAGCTCAACAACTGCCAAAGGAAACCACGGAAATCATACGGAAACCATCAATCGTAACCATATTCATTTTTTTTCGTTGACCTATAAATTTTAATTAACATGGCATTCAATGCAAGACTAAACATGGCAGGTAAGCAGTACGATGTACTGAGCTGCAGCTACACCCTCAACAGGGATGTTGACCACAAAGGCCGCCCTTCCTCAGGCGTTTACGGCGGCACTATCGACGTTGAAGTGGAATCCACTGAAGACACGTCTATCATCGAAGCGATGGTAAACAGCCAGTTCAAGCCATTCTCCGGCACTGTGCTCATTAAAAAAACAGAAGAAGACGCCAAGATGAAAGAAGTGACATTTGAAGGTGCTTACATCGTCAAATACACGGAAGGCATCAACGTGATCGGTTCTGATCCGATGAAACTCAAATTCACGATCTCCGCCCGCAAGATGAAGCTGGGCAATGCAGAGCACGTGAACGACTGGCCGGACGCAAAAGCCTAGCCCACCATCTGAATTTTCCCGTTACCTGTATGTATCATCCGCCGCGTTCACATCATTGCATGTGATGCCTGGTTATGCATAAAGGCCGGTGAAACCTATCTTTTTCACCAGTATTCTAAATTTTGAAACACTATGGCATTTAAAGCAACGCTGCAACTGGGCAGCAAGGAATATGATGTACTGCAATGCAGTTTTTCACTCAACCGCGATGTGGACGCCAAAGGCCGTCCTTCATCCGGCGTTTACGGAGGGACCATTCACGTTGAAGTGGAATCAACAGAAGATACATCCGTGATTGAGTCGATGGTGAACAGCCAGTTCAAGCCCTTCTCCGGTAAAGTGATCATTAAAAAAACCGACGAAGACGCCAAGATGAAGGAGCTGTTCTTCAGCAACGGGTACATCATCCAGTACAACGAAGGCATCAACGTAGTGGGCAACCACCCGATGACGCTCAGTTTCGTGATCTCTGCGCAAAGCCTGAAGCTGGGCAATGCGGAGCATGTGAACGACTGGCCGAAGTAAATCACTATCTGTAATACACAAAACAGGTGTGTTGCCCCGGTGGGCAGCACACCTTACTATATTCCCGCATCAGGAGGAAATGAAGAAAAAAACACATATTTCAGCCACTGTTCAACCCAAAGCGAGGTCGAAGGTCAAAACGAAGTCCCGGGCGGCAAAAGCTACTGTGCCTTCCACCCCCTCGGACCTCGAATACCTCAACCTGTTCGATACCTGTGTGATCGCGAAAGAAAAAGTAGCGCAGGTGGACAAGGTGATCGACGAAAAGGTGCTGGCCAACCGTTCACGTTATGAGCAGATATCGCGCCTGGTGCAGGGGCCGGCCGTAAATTTCGGCCTGCCCGGCGCGGCGTTCAACAACAGTGCGCCGGCATTCCAGCCGCTCCGGTACGCCAGGGGCATCATGCAGGCGGAAGATATCAGGATGCCTGACCTTTCTTTTAAACCTTTCCGGCTGCCGGGCCTGTTGGAAAACAATGCGGCATCCGGGAACAGGGTCAATCCTTTCAATCTGGGTTTTAACGATAGCCCGCCGGACTTCCTTTCGATGAACTCCGGCCGTATCCCCTGGTTTTTTATTGCCTGCGTGCATTATCTGGAGTGCAGTTTTAGTTTCAATAAACATTTGCATAACGGCGACCCGCTTACCGGGTATACGGTGCAGGTGCCGTCAGGAAGGCCCAAAGTAGGGCATCCGCCGCCTTTCACTTTCGAAGAAAGCGCCGTGGATGCGCTCCGGTTCATGAATTTCGACAAAGTGCGGAACTGGATATTGCCTTTCGTGCTTCGCAAGCTGGAAGCATATAACGGTTTCGGTTATTTCAAATATAAAAAGATCAATTCGCCTTATCTCTGGAGCTTTTCCGGCCACTATACGAAAGGGAAGTATGTGAAGGACGGGAAGTTTGACGCGGAGGCGGTTTCCCAGCAGATGGGCGCTGCCGTGATCCTGAAAAGGATGGAGGAAAGAGGGCTGATCTATATTCCAAGGTTTTAGTATGAGATCATACCGGTTATATATCACATTCTTATGTTGCTGCCTCGCCACCGGCACGCAAGCCTGTCATAACGCCCGCAGCCCGCAGGGCGCCGAGGCTGTTCCCGCGAAAGCAGATACCACGGGTACCGCTGCGGGGGCAACTACGGTCCCGCCGGCTTCCGCGCCGTCTGCAACAGTGCAAACACCCGCAGCCGGCCGTCAGCTCGCGGCGGCAGCCCTCGCGGTCAAACAATCATCTGCCGATCCCGAGGAACAAGCGTTCCGCCGTTTCTTCGCCGTTTTCCAGAAAGCAGTGCAGCAGGATAAACCCGGCCAGCTGGAAGCATTGCTGTACTTCCCGCTGCAAACGGCGCAGCAATGGACCAACGAAGACCTTAAAAATATGGATGTGGACAAGGAATCCGGTAAAGTGAGCCGCGGTGAATTCAACAGCTACCGTAAAAATATCTTCACCCCGGATGTGATCCGCCTGCTACCGAAGGCAAAGGAAGAAGAGCTGTCTGAGATCGACGCGCAGAGCCCGGAAGATTATTACAGGGTTTTGCGCAAGTGCACGGACAAAGCCACGAAAATGTACGAAGTATATATGCAATACCCGGAAAAGAACGGCACCGCGGAGAGTTATTTCGCCTTCGTGTTCGGCCGTGTAGACGGACAATATAAGGTAATTGGCTACTACGCCAAATGGCCCGCGAAAGGCTGATATTTTACAATCAAGCTAATAAGTTAACCGATGGAAGGAAAACTGAATGTACAGATCAATATAGAGGATACGCCTATCCTTCATTTCTCATCCTTCACGCTCGAACAGCGTTTCAACGCACATCACTACTTCGAGCTGCGCTTTAACCATGATGAAATGGGCGCGCCAGGCATCATATCGCTGGAAAAATCGCGCAGTTTTATGGGCAAAAGCATTACCGTGCAGTTTGGCAAAACTGCCGGGCAGGAGCAGCTTTTCACCGGCAAGGTGACGCGCGTTGAGCTCTCCCAGAGCCATGGCTACCATGGCACGCTGATCGTGAGCGGTTATAGCCCCAGCATATTGATAGACCGCGGGCCGGACCTGGGGTCCTATCTCAATAAGGACCTCACCGCCGTGATCCGCAAGGCTACGGAAGATGCGCCGGAGAACGACCTCAATATCCAGCTTAACCCCTCCCGTAAAGAACCGGTGGATTACCTTATCCAATACCGCGAAAGCGATTATGAATTCCTCAACCGCCTGTCTGCCGAATACCATGAATGGTTTTTTTATGACGGTGTAAAACTGCACTTCGGCAAGCCGGACGAGCAGGAGGAAGTAAAGCTGGTGTACGGCAGGGACCTGCACAGCCTGCAATACGCCATGCAGGTGGCCCCGCTCAGGAGCCGCAAGTTTGCCTACAACCCGAAGGAAGACCAGCTTTTCAAATCCGAAGCCAAAGCGGCCCCCGGCGGCCAGCCGGACCTGGCGCATGCGGTGAACGCTTCCAACGAACTGTACAGCAAGATCTATTCGCAGCCCCTGCAGGTGCGCATCGATTCGAAAAAGGAGATCGATTCCTACGTGCAGAACGAGGAGAAGGCCAATATGGCGGACCTGTTGCAGGTAACGGCCAGTGGCGACAACCCGCAGGTGGGCCTCGGCAAGATCGTGGATGTGAGCATGAGCGTGAAAGAATCGCTCAACTTCACGCTTCAGCAACTGGGCCGCTTCCTCGTAACAGGGATCTTTCACCACCTGGACGGCGTTGGGCATTATTATCACACTTTTGAAGCGATATTGGCCGATTCGGAACGCATACCCGTGAAGGAATACGATAAGCCGCTGGCGGACATGCAGCTGGCGATCGTGGAAGATAATGAAGACCCGAAAGGGCAGGGCCGCGTGAAAGTGAAATTCAAATGGGAATGCAACTGCAATGATGTGAGCGAATGGCTGCGCGTTGTATCGCCGAATGCGGGCAGTTCGGATAAAGTGAGCAAGAACCGGGGCTTCACCTTTGTGCCTGAAAAAGGCGACCAGGTAGTAGTGGCCTTCGAGGAAGGGAATATTGCGCGGCCCCTTGTGCTGGGCAGCGTATATCATGGCAACAGCGGCGGAGGAGGGGGAGCTTCCAATGCGGTGAAGAGCCTGAGCACCCGCAGCGGAGCCACTGTTATGCTGGACGACAGCAAGGGCAGCGTAGTGGTGAAAGATCCCAGCGGCAATGTGCTCACCATGCATGGCGACGGCTCCATCACGCTGAATGCGCCGCAGAAGTTCACGATCAACACGAAAGATTTCATCGTGAACTCCAGCAACAGCATCGCCATCAACGCCCAGCCAGGCGAGCAGGGCGGCGGTGAAGGAACGGTGGCCATCAGCGCTAAAAAGAGCATTTCCGGCACGGCGGATACCGAAAGCATTTCACTGACCGCCACGGCGAAGAACGTGGAGATCAATTCGGCCGCAGGCACCTGCAAGCTGGAGTCGAAAGAAATGACCTTTACGGCGACGGAAAAATTCACGGCAAACGGCGGGGCCATTGCCAATATCATTGCGAACGAAGTGGAGATCAATCAATGTTAAATGCCATGCAGTTCAACGCAGACAGGCCTTCGCCCGGTTCGTATGTACACTATCATATCACGAGCGCCAACAGAACGGCCATCGGTTCGCATGTGATGCAGTTCGTGCAGCATAAGCTTGTGAAACTCCAGGCGCTGGAAAGGGACGGAGAGGAGCTGCTGCTGGAGTATACGCTGCTGGCCCAGCAGATGCAGGGCACCATACAGATCCATGAATGGGCGGCGGATATGGATGAACTGCAGTCTCCGCTCATATTGGCGCTGGATAACCGGGGGCATCTGAAGGATATACGCAACTTTGCGACCCTGCAGCAGAAATGGGCGGATTTTTTCTCGGCGAGGATGCAGAAAAAATATAAGCACCTTAAAGCCGCTGCTGATAACATGATCGCGGAAACCACGAAGCTGTTGAAAGATAAGCAACGGTTTATGCAGGCATTTGAAGGGTATAGCGCATGGCGTTTCTTTTTCCGGGACAATTACGCGGAGAAGAAACCGCTGGAGCGCAAGCCTTTTGTGCTCAGACAGTACTTCGGAACGGTGGACCTGCCCCTGCACCTGGAATCGCGCTGGGAGGAGGAATATGAACTGAACCATCACCGCTACAGCCTGACGAACAATGCAACATTGGATGCCGCACAGTTCGACCGGAAGGCTTTCGCAAGGATGCTGAAGGACCTGACCGGGATCTTTAATATCAGCGCAGAGCTGGAAGTGACGATGGAAGAACAGTTTCATTATAACCGCGCGCATTGGCTTACACAGGCGGAGATGTTCCTGGAAACGAAGGTGTCTGACTGGTACGGCATCACCGGCGCGCATACGCTGGTACAGGTATCGGAGGCTGAAGCGCGGTTTCCCGAAAAATTATTCCAGGCGGAGGCTGAAGCCTGACCAGATCAAAATTTTCAAACATGGGCTCAAAAAAATACATTCCTGCAAACAGCTGGCTCACCTGCGACAAAGGGAGCGCCCCTTCCCGCCTGCTGGTGACCCATCATAACAATACCCGCATCTACGGGGAGAACCTGGCCAGCGAGATGGATATGGTGCCGGGGGAAAATATTTTCCCGATGGGTTCCTGCTCCGTAACCGGCG
>CBFHAF010000025.1:0-15151 GCA_965653435.1 uncultured Chitinophaga sp. | reverse complement strand
ACGGACGCCGTGGCCAAAGAAAGACAGCTGGAGCTGTTCGCCGAATGGGGGCATCGCTGGCTCGACCTTAAAAGAACAGGCAAAGCCTCATCTGTATTATCCGCTATGCCGCACAAGCAGCCATGGAAAGGAGATTACCAGCTGCTGTATCCCATCCCGGAAGAAGAGATCAGGAATAACAACAACCTCGTTCAAAACCCGCAATATAACAATCAGTAAACCCTGGCCTGCCGGCTAAAAAAAATATGAATATGATGCGTAAATATTTTGCGGCTCTCGTATTTCTCGCAGCAGCCTCGCTTTCCTGCAAAAAACAAAAGGAGCCCGAGGGCAATCCAGCCGTGCTGCAGGTTTTTAATGCGCTGGAAGATGGTGTTCAATTGTATGCAAACCTGAGCGGCACACATCCCATACCCTATTCAAATGCGTTGCTCATTGCCAGTAAACGGTCTGCCAGGATGAACCTTTCAGGGAACATCCAGCCGCTGGCCTTTTACGGCGGTAAGGATACCCTGCCGGAAAGCCGGCCGGCCTGGAGCCGCGACCTTCCGCTGGAAAGCGGCAAGCTGTATTCCCTTTTCCTTTTCGGTGAACAGGCAAAGCCGGGCCACCTTTTGATAGAGAACAAGTATCCCCCTTTCAGAACGGACGACAGCGTAACCAATGTGCGCTTTGCGAATATGAGCAACGGCCAGCCCGTAAGCGTCAACCTGAAAGGGAATCCTCCGGGCTCCCTGCTGGGCAACCTCCCGTTCAAAGAAGTATCCGCCTTTGCCGCGCTAAAGGCGGACAGATCGGTCAGCCAATACGAATTCGAGTTCCGCGACGCCGCTACCGGCGCGCTGCTGGGCACTTTCCTGGCGCCTTCTGTGAACGATTATTCATTGGGGCCGAACCTTTACCTGAACATGTCGTGGATGCTGGTGCTGGCGGGGAAACCCGGCGGCACGGGAGTGAATGAACTGAGTATTTCAAAAGTGGATAACAGATAGAACGGATAAATATGACAAAAACAATTCTGAAAGTAGAAAACCTGTCGCACAGGTACACCAGCTCCTGGGCTATCCGGGATATCAGCTTCGAGATCAGCAGGCACGGCATTGTGGGTTTGCTGGGGTCCAACGGTGCGGGTAAATCGACCACGATGAACATCATCTGCGGCGTGCTGAGCCAGACGGAAGGAGAAGTATACGTTAACGGTATCAACAAAAATACTGACCGCCTGGGGGCGAAAAGGCAGCTGGGTTTCCTTCCGCAAACACCGCCTTTGTACCCGGACTTCACCGTGCGCGAATTCCTGAGCTATGCGGCGGAGCTGCGGTTCGTGGACAAAATGAAGGTGAAATCGGCCGTTGATGCAACAATGGACAAATGCAACATCGCGCATTTCAGCTCCCGGCTGATCCGGAACCTCTCCGGCGGCTACAGGCAGCGTGTAGGCATTGCCCAGGCGATCATCCACAACCCGGAGATCGTTATTATGGATGAGCCTACCAACGGCCTGGACCCCAACCAGATCATCGAAGCCCGCAAGCTGATCAAAGACATCGCCACTGAGCATACCGTGCTGCTGTCTTCACACGTACTCTCCGAGATCAATCTCCTTTGCCGGGAAGTGATCATGATCGAAGGCGGAAGGATCGTTTTTTCCGATACTATGGAAGCCTTCAATAACTACCTGAAGCCGCAGTCGCTGCTGGCAAGAATGGAAAATATGCCGCCCGAAGCAGAGCTGCTGAAAATACAGGACGTTAACCGCGTACAATTCCTCTCCGACCGCCAATGCCGGATCTATTTCACAGGGAACACAGAGATCACCGAGCGCCTTATTGCCGCCAGTATGCGGCAGAACTGGCGCCTGCAGGAGATCCAGCTTGAAAAATCACTGCTTGATGATGTGTTCAAACAATTGTCCATTCAATCCAAACGAGCCAATTAATTATGGGAATTATATTAAAAATTGCGAAAGCGGAGCTCCGCAGCCTTTTCTATTCACCGATCGCCTGGTTCCTTACCGTAGTGTTCTTTGTAGTGTGCGGCATCCAGTTTGTAAACCCCATCGTCGTGTTCTCCCGCATCCAGGACGTGATGCAGCAAAGCGATCCGAAGTGGATAGGTTTCGACGACATTGCCGGCTTGTCTTTCAATATGTTTGCCGGCACGTACAGCAAGGTCGTGGAAAACCTGTACCTTTTCCTGCCTCTGCTCACAATGGGCGTTATCAACAGGGAAATACAGTCCGGGTCCATCAAGATGTTATATTCATCGCCGCTCCGCACGCGGGAGATCGTGCTCGGGAAATACCTGGGGCTGATGGGATTCAATATGGTACTGCTTGTCAGCCTCGCATTGCTGCTGCTCACGGGATGGTTCAGCATCGTCAATGCTGATTACAAAGTGTTCCTGTCGGCTCTGCTGGCCATTTTCCTGCTGTCCAATACCTATGCCGCCATCGGCCTCTTTTTGTCCAGCCTCACCAGCTACCAGATACTGGCCGGTGTATTGACCTTCGCGGTGTTTTTCGCGCTGAAAGCCGTACAGTGGTTGTGGCAGGATTATGATTTTTTCCGCGACCTTACCTGGTTCCTGTCCATTGCCAACCGGACGGAGCAAATGCTGAGCGGCATGATCACCACCCGCGACCTGGCGTACTTCGTGCTGATCATTGCCATGTTCCTCAGCTTTGCCTGCATCAAGCTGAAAAGCACGCAGGAGTCCCGGCCATGGCGCGTATCGTTCCTCCGTTACACAGGCGTTTCCCTTCTGGTGCTTGTGATCGGGTATTTTACCTCAAGGCCCGGTTATGTAGGCTACCTTGATGTGACAGCACGCCAGGTGAACACCCTGCACCCCGCTACGCAGGCCGTGATAAAGGAATTAGACGGCTCCCCGCTGAAGGTCACCCTGTACACGAACCTGCTGGGAAAAAATTCACGGTCCGGCTTCCCTAATATGCGTAACCAATACGTCTGGCATTTCTGGGAATCGATAAGGAGGTTCTATCCCAATATCGATCTGCAGTATGAATATTATTATGATTTCAAGGACGGGGACAGCTCCGCGATTAAAGGCTTCAACGCAAAGGATATTCACGAGGTAGCGGAGAAGGTGGCCGAGATACTCGATGCGCGCCTGTCGATATTCAAACGGCCCGAAGAAATCCGAAAGGAGATCGACCTGAGCAAAGAAGAATACGGCCTTGTGATGTTGCTGGAATATAAAGGCAAGCGCACTTTCCTGCGCACCTACCAGGACGACAGGGTATGGCCCGACCAGAACCATATCTCCGGCTCTATCCGGAGGCTGGCCAGGGACACCGTTCCTTCCATGTTGTTCACCACAGGCCACTATGAAAGGAGCCCCTACAAATTCGGAGAACGGGATTACGGTTCGCATACCCTGAATATCAGCAACCGTAATGCCCTGGTCAATAAAGGAGTGGATGCGGATACCGTCTCTCTTCTGCATGCAGACATTCCCGACAGCACGGATATATTGGTGGTGGCCGATCCCAGGTCCGCGCTCGATACCGTGGAGCAACGGAAGATCGTGGCTTACCTCGAAAGCGGCAAAGATGCAATCCTCTATGCCGAAGCAGGCAAGCAGCAGATGTTGAATCCCATCCTGCAGGCGATAGGCGTTAAGGCAGATAACGGGATCATCGTTACCGAGAACCTGCACGATCAACCGCATTACCTGGCGGGGATCATGCTGCATAAAACCCACTACATGGCCGCCGAGCCTTATATGTTCGACTACCAGGTATACCAGAAATCACCGGGGACCATAAATCATGTGGGAGCGGCTAACCTGAGCTACAGGGAAACGAACGGGTTCAGGATTGAGCCGGTCTTCAAGTTCAGGGGCAATAACAAAACCTGGATGGAGAACGGCGTGTTCGTGGCGGATTCCGCGGCGCCTGTATTTTCAAAAGTGGAAGGCGATGTGAAAAAGAATGAATATGTAACCGCGGTCAGGCTTGTTCGCAGGATCAACAACCGCGAGCAGCGCATCATTGTAACCGGCGATGGGGATTTTATGACCACGCTGCGCCAGGAAGGAGGCAGTTTCGGCAGCGGCGGGTATAGCTGGCTGCTTGATAACGAATATCCGGTTTACCATAATACACCCAAGCCAAAAGATACGTTCCTGCGCATCGGCAAACACCAGGCAAAGGTATTATGGCTCAGCTATGTATACGTACTGCCGGGCCTGATCCTGCTGGCAGGCACTATTATTCTCACCAGAAGGAAGCGTAAATAAAAATTCGAGGAAATGTTTTTGCAGACGGATGAACAGACAATAGACGATCTCCGGTTGTTCCCCAAACGCGACCAGCCGGGCATCATGGATATATACAACCACACGTACACGCGCGGGGGCGAAGCGCTGATGCAGGAAATGTTCCACCATCCCCTGAGCGACCAGGAGGCTATCGCCGAAAGGACGGCCATCATTGCAGCATTTACCGCCATGGATGCCAGGTTCCCGTTCGAAGGAGCTGTGCTGGACATGGTGGAGAAATACCTGCTGCACGGCGAAGACGAAGTGGACGGGCACAAACATGCGCTGGGCGAAAAGGAAATAGCCGGCGGCGTTTCCGCTGTTATCGAGCTGCTGCATAAGGTCAGGGAATTTGTAACTGGCAACGGGCTGCCCCGTATACCCCATCTGGAAAAAGAGCGGAAAAGGATCATGGACCTGCTGCAGCAACCGGCGCTTGCGCCGGTATTCCAGGACCAGCCCAGGAACAAGCTCTCTTTCGCCGCGGTGACCGCTTACGACGTGCTCATCCGCGCGCGGGAGAAAGACAAGGTGCTGGCGGTGCTGCAGTTCATTTATCAGGTAGACGTGTTCATATCGGTAGCGCATGTAGCCATAAAGCGGCAGTTTGTATTTCCAGTTGCGCTCCCCCGCGAATCCGGGAGACTGAAAATAGAAGGCGTGTATCACCCGGAGCTGAAGCAACCTGTTGCCAACAGCCTGACCATGGACCGGGATAAGAATGTTGTGTTCCTGACCGGGGCCAATATGGCCGGTAAAAGCACATTCCTGCGTTCTTTCAGCACAGCGGTATACATCGCGCACATGGGGTTCCCGGTGGCAGCCTCGTATATGGAGTTTCCCGTAATGGACGGCATTTTTACCACCATCAACCTGCCGGATAACCTCGGCATGGGCGCCAGCCATTTTTATGCGGAAGTATTGCGCGTTAAAAAGATCGCCGCCACATTGAACGAGGGGAAAGCCCTGTTCGTGCTGTTCGACGAGCTATTCCGCGGCACCAATGTGAAGGATGCGCACGAAGGTACAGTGGCTATCACCCACGCCTTTGCCGATAACCGGGACAGCATGTTCATCATCTCTTCCCACATCGTGGAGGCCGGCGATGCCCTCCGGCAGAAGCCGAACATCGGGTTCTGCTACCTACCCACCCGCATGAACGGCAAGGTGCCTGAGTATACCTACAAGCTGGAAGAAGGCATTACGGACGACCGGCACGGCATGATCATCATCCGGAACGAAGGCATCCTGGAGACACTGAAAAACGGCAAAAAGGATTAAAACCATATGGATTTCATTATAGATAAACAATCGCTGGACGAGCTGAACCTGACCGGTAAATTCCGCCAGGGCTCCGTGTACCAGCTGTTCAATCGTGTAAGGACACGGGGAGGGGAGCAACTGCTGGATGCGCTGTTCAAAAAACCGCTGACAGACCCGGGCCTGATCAATGAACGCACGGCCGTATTCCGTTTTTTCCGTGAGGCCCGGCTGGATTTTCCTTTTGATACGCAGCAGGTATCTATCATGCGCGAATATATCGATGCCGGGAACCAGCAGGGCATGCTTGCCACTCTCGGCACAGTGCTCACGCGGAAACTGCTTTCCGTGCTCACGCACGACGACCGTTTTAAGCTGCTGATACAGGGATTGCAGGCCACGATCATGACCATGAAGCGCTGCTATGCTTTCGCCGAAACGCTGTCTGCATCTGCCGGGCCTTTCCGCGAAAGGGCGTTGGAAATGACAGGGATACTGGCGCATCCGCAGTTGCGGGAGCTGCTTGAAGTGGATATCTACCACGCCATGTCCATCCGGGAAACCGCGCGTTTCGACCATCTCGTGCGGAACAGGCTGAACCCCGAAGTGCAGGAAATGCTGCGCTTCATTTCAGAATGCGATGTGAACATGGCAGTGGCCGAGGTCGCCAACCTGCGGGGACTCACCTTTGCCCGCGCGCTGCCTGCGGCCGCCAATATGCTGGATGCGAAAGACCTCCGCCATCCCTGCCTGGAGGCCGCGGTAGGCAACGATCTGCGCCTGGAGACCGGCAGCAACGTGGTGTTCCTTACCGGGGCAAATATGGCGGGGAAAAGTACCTGGATGAAGTCTATCGGCATCGGCATGTACCTCGCGCATATCGGTTTCCCGGTAGCGGCGGCGGAAATGACGTTCTCCGTAAGAGAAGGCATCTTTTCCAGCATCAACGTAGCAGATAATATCAGCCTGGGATACAGCCATTTTTATGCAGAAGTGGTGCGCGTGAAAGATGCGGCCAACGCCACTGCCACCGGCAGGCACCTGTTGCTTATGTTCGACGAGCTTTTCAAAGGCACTAACGTAAAAGACGCTTACGACGGCACACTGGCCGTGACGGAGGCTTTTGCCGAATACCGCAACTGCCTGTTCATTGTATCCACCCACATCATCGAAGTAGGAGAGGCGTTGAAAGGATACAGCAATATCCAGTTCACTTATATGCCGACAATAATGAACGGCATGATGCCGGGATACACTTACAAACTGGAAAAAGGAATTACCGAAGACCGGCAGGGCATGATGATCATCCGCAACGAAGGAATACTGGAACTGATCAGGTCGCGCCGGGAAAACACCCACATCAAATAAAATTAAAATGAAACTCAGATTCAAGACTGGCTTCGCTGCCATCCTGCTCGCATCAGGACTTTCGGCGGCGGCGCAGGACCATGCTTTCACCGGCTTTACCAAAGAAGACCTGGTCGCGGACTTCCGGCTCGCTATGGACATCCTCAAAGCGCAGCATCCGCATCCTTTTAAGTTCATTGATTCCGCCAGCTACACCCGGAAGGTGGACTCGCTCCTGAAACTGATGGCCGGGGCCGGCGATGTGCCGGGATGCAGCCGCTATTCACCGATACAGCTGGTCAGGGACGTGCATACCAGCATTTCTTATTCGGATGATAACGGCCGCGAGCTGTTCAGCAAGATCAACTTCCTGCCTTTCCCGGTGATCGTGGAACGGGGAAAGATGCTGGTGAACATCAAGGGAGAAACGATACCGTTCGGAGCGGAGATCGTCAGCATCAACCGGATGACGGTGAACGAAATGCTGGAAGCGATCGGCAGTTCCGTTTATAGCGACGGTCATATCCAGACCGGTATTGACCGGGTGTATGCCGACTTTCCCCTGCGCTTCAGCATGCTGGACGCCACACGTAAAACTTTCGACGTAGCCTATCGTTTGCCCGGCAACAACAGCGTACGGAACATAACGCTGCCGTATGCCACGCCGCAAAAGGCGTTTCAATCCAAATCCCAGGCCGTGCTGCCCTGCAACCTGCTTCAGCGCAGCTATTTCATCTACCGGGATTATGATAAGGCCAGCGGCACAGGCATCCTTACGGTGAATTCGTTCAACCTGCAGGAACCTTACGCCTACAAGGAATTCAGTGATTTCTTCAAAGAAGTGAACAAGCGCGGCTACAAACATGTGGTTATAGACATCCGTAACAACGGCGGCGGCAACCCGGCTATATCCGCCCTTCTGTATTCATTCCTGTCTGCCAGACCGTTCCGCAACGAATACAACTACCGGGCAAAAACGATCCAGATCGCCTATTCCGAATTTGCCATTGATGACTACGGCCGGAAGCTGTCGGAGAACGACATCAACAACACCGCCAATTTCCTTTACCAGCGCTTTGATAAAGACAGCGCTACCGGATTCTATGTTGGCAATGCCCGTTTAAAGGAAGGCCAGCTGGAGAATTTCCCGCCGGACAAAAACGCCTTTAACGGCGATGTGTACGTGCTCACCGGCGGCGGCACTGTGTCCGCAGCTACTTATTTCGCCTCGCTCGTGCAGAAGAACAAACGCGGCACCATCATCGGTAAGGAGACCGGAAGCGGTGAACAGGCCACCACGGCAGCCTGGTTCATGAAATACATGCTGCCCAAAACGAAGTCGGTACTGACGGTTCCCATGTCCGAACTATATTTCTTTAATGCCACAACAGACAGCGGGAGGGGCGTGATACCGGATAAGGAAGTACCGCTGCCGCAGTTCATAACCTTCGCGCGTGAAGGGCAGGACCCGGAATTGAGCTATGCCCTGGAAGTGATCAGGAACGGAAGCACAAAATAGCGGGATGTCATGAAACAGGTAGCTGTTGAAATAACCTCGATATTCCTCCTGGCCGTTTGCCGGTACTTTGCCGTAGCAGGCACTGCCTTCGTGATCGTTTATAAATGGTTGTCGGCAAGGATGACCAGTTCAAAGATCCAGGCGAGGGCCGTTACTGCCGCCGGCATATGGCAGGAGATCAGGCATTCGCTGACCTCCACCCTTATGCTGGCGGTCACAGCGTATGTTGTGACCTCGGGGCCTTTGCGGAGCTATACGCTGATATACGGCGATGTGCACGCCTACCCGCTATGGTGGATACCTGTAAGCCTCGTATTGTCGCTTGTGATCCACGACACCTACTTTTACTGGATGCACAGGCTGATACATCATGACCGCGTCTTCCGTTATGTGCACCTGGTGCATCACCGCAGTGTGAACCCTTCACCATGGGCCTCCTATTCCTTCCATGCGGTGGAAGCGTTGCTGGAAGGGGCTGTTATCATTGTGCTGGCATTCGTATTACCGCTGCATCCGGGCACGGTACTGGCTTTCACGCTGGTTTCTTTCCTGATCAATGTTTACGGCCACCTGGGATATGAGATCATGCCCCGCGGGTTCCGCCATTCGGTCTGGTTCGGGATCATCAATACTTCCTGCCATCATAACCTGCACCACCGAAGGTTTAAGGGGAATTACGGGCTGTATTTCCGGTGGTGGGACAGGCTCATGAAAACCGAACACCCGGATTATGTAAAGGAATACGACCGGCTACAGGAACAACGATTCGGAAAATGACCCCGCCAACCATAAAGAAGGGATCGCCCGCATTGGGCGATCCTTTTGATTTTAATCCCGGTGCGTGCATATTACTCGTACAGCACCTGGCAGTTATTGCAGAAGAAAGTGCGGCGCGCCGTTTTGCCAAGATATTCTTTGTGTGCCGGAATGTGGCAGCGCGGGCAAGTTCTTTTAGTATGGATTTGCCAGTGCTTCTTCAATACAAAAGCTTTCTGCGCTCGCTGGGCGCCGGTCATCTCATTGATTATAACGTGGAAGATTATACCCGTAACGGACTGCAGTATAACAAGATACTGGATGTGACCGCACACCGGTCCGTGGCTGATTATAAACGTGCATTGCAGCCAGGCGGCACCTTTACCATGATAGGCGGCTCAATGGGCGGGCTGTTGCTCCAGCTGATGTTGCTGGGCCCGGTGATTTCTGCGCTTGCGGGCAAGAAACTGGGCGTTATGGGATACAGGCCGAACAGGGAAGACCTAGACCTGCTTACGCAGCTTTTTGAAGCGGGTAAGCTTACGCCCGTGATCGACAGGCATTACCCGTTAGACCAGGCCGCCGAGGCATTCCGGTATTTCGGCACAGGGCGCGTGATGGGAAAGATCGTGATTATTATCTGATCTCATTTCAGCCAATGGAAACTGCTATCGTGTAAGGAATTAGCGCTAACTTTAACTATAAAGCGGCGTTATGCTTAAGAGGAAGAAGCAACAAAAATATCTCGTTAAGAGAGAGCTGGAGATTCGGCGCCAGTTATATGCTTTTGCTGATTCCGGCAGCCAGGAAGCGCTGCACAAGCTGCGCGTGGAGATCAAAAAAATAAAGGCGCTGGGAAAATTCACGGCATCCTTTAGGGAAAAGAAGAAAGCCATACGGCTGGAAGGCTTAAAGGAAATATTCCACGCTGCGGGAATTATCAGGGAAGCAGGTATCAACCTGCAAATGATGAAGCAATACCATATCAGCGATCCGTCATTCAGTGCCAAAACAACGCAAATGCTTCAACAAGAATCCGAAGAACTCCGTTTACACGCCGCACGTTATGATAAACGCGTCCACGATACGGTCAGGCCCCTTTTGCATGCAATACACGCTGTCAGGAACAGCGATATCAGGCACTGGTTCACACGGCAGCTCAGGAAAATAGCCGCCGGCGTCACTGCACAATCGACGGATCAGCTTCATGATGCCCGCAAAAATATCAAGGTCCTCCTGTATGTTCATGGAATATTGAACAAACGGATAGTGGAAAAATTGAAGCTGGATATTGCCTATCTGCACCAGCTGCAGGATGATATCGGCAGGTGGCATGATATGGCCGTAGCGGCAGGCCTGCTGGCTTCCGGCAATGCCGGGAATAAAGCAAAGGCCGGCGGGCTGCAAAAGGAGCGGGATAAAATAGAAGATGTTATTCACGGGGCTGGTGATGGTTTTTGGGATAAAGCCCTTCTGCGGCCATCATGAATGAGATAAAATTCTGACGCAAGGTCACTCGTGGTCAGTCTTCATGTTTCATAACGATGCAGGGTAACACCCCGGGCATCGGCGGCCCTTTTGCCGGGTACGGATATCAGTACCGCGCAGTGGAACGCCCCTTGATCAATCTTGACTTCAACACCACATTCCTTTCAGCCCTCACAGATTTATCCTTCCTGTTGATCAGGCCGAACAGCTCTTTCGCAGCGGTTTCGCCGATATCGAAGGCGGGTTGTGTGATGGTGGTAAGGGAGGGGTTCAGGAGGGAGGCCGTCTGCAGGTTGGAGAAACTGATCACTTTGATGTCTTCCGGGATCTTCAGCCGGATCTTTTCACATACCCTGTAGCAGATCACTGCGAGCTTCTCTATGGATGCAAAGATCCCGTCGGGTTTTTCGTTGATGAGCATTTGTTTGAGGGCCTGGAAAGTTTCCTCGTTATCGCTGGCGGATTCAAGTACAAGCGGTTCTGCCTGGGAGGAATATTGCTGCAGCGCATCCAGGTAGCCTTTCCTGCGGATCTTTCCAACGGGTATATTTTTATGTACCTGCAGGTAAGCGATCTTTTTGCATCCCGCATCGATCAGGTGCCGGGTGGCGATAATGGCGCTTTCATAATTATCGGAGGTAACTTTTACCACATGCTCCAGCGTATCCGATACCCGGTCGAACATCACGAGCGGGATCCCGTTCTTTTCCAGCTCTCCCAGGTGGTGATGGTCGTTGTTTTCGCTGGACATGGACAGCAATACCCCGTCCACCCTGCCGTTCGCCAATGTTTTAATAAAGGAAACCTCCAGCTCATGATCGCCATGCGTAAAATAAAGCAGGATATGATAGCCCTTGCTTTGTGTGATCTTTTCAATGCCGCTGATAACAAGAGAAAAAAAATCATTCACCATGTCGGGTATCACAACGGCGATCATCTTGGTTTTTTGTCCGCGAAGACCGCTTGCATTGGGGTTAGGTTCATAATTCAACTGTTTCGCTAAAGCGAACACTTTTGCTTTGGTTGCAGCGCTTATTTCATGGCTATCCCTTAATGCACGCGATACTGTAGAAATGGCAAGATTCAGCTCTTTAGCCAGGTATTTGATGTTTATCTTATTCATGAAAACTCTCCCGGTCACCTACTAATAATAGGATTATTAGTTAATAAAAACAACAAATGGTTTCCGAAATCACGGAAACGTTTCCGTAAATATTAGCGCATTTATGCTGAAACCCGCATTCTTTTTTATAAGTTAACGCTCCAGTTTACAGTTCCACGCCAGTTTTTACCCAGGTTTAAAAACAAAAATATGAAACCAACAGTACAGCCAGTATCGTAATCGCTATGCTTTTTTAATCACAGACAGGTCAGGGAACCACCCGTAAATCCTTTCCGGTAAAGGAAACGGCTTTATTATGTCTATACAGTTCCACAAAAACTTTGTGCATCCTGCGCAGAGCGGGTGTGCTTATGCCTGAACCATTCCGTTTCTACTACTTTTTTGAAATCTACGCTATGAAAAGAACAAGAACAAAGATCCCGCGCCATTCCGTGCAACCCGGCAGGTATCCGCTATACCTGAAGAGCGCCGCCGGAATGTTCTGCTGCCTGTGCCTCTCTCTGTCTGGCACAAGCGCCGCCGCCGCCCCGCCGCCTTACCAGGAACAACGGGCAGACAGCATACCTGAGATCAAGATCAAAAAGGACTATATCCAGGTCTTTAACAACCGGCAGCCGCGGCATGACGTGAGCGGCGCATTCTCTACCATGTACGGCTCCACTGTGGAAAACAGCCCGGTGATCAATAACCTGAACAAAATGCAGGGCCTGCTTCCGGGCGTGTTTATCATGCAGAACAACGGTGAGCCCGGAGACGAATCCGCCGGCGTGCTGATGCGTGGCAAAAGAACCTTCCGAAGCAATGCGCCCGTGATCCTGGTAGACGGATATGAAAGAAGCATGGAATTCCTTGACCCCAACGAAATAGAATCCATCACCGTTCTGAAGGATGCTGCGGCTACGGCCCAGTATGGCCTCCGCGGCGGGAACGGCATCATTCTCGTTACCACCAGGAGAGGGGAGGAAGGCCGCATCCGCATCACCTTCAACGCCCGCACCGGCGTTAAGACCCCTACCACCACGCCAAAGCTTCTCAACTCTTACCAATATGCAACGCTCTATAACGAGGCGCTGACCAATGACGGGTCCGCCCCGAAGTACAGCGATACGGACCTGGACAAATATGAAAAAGCTTCCCGGGGTATTTATGAGAACGACCTGGACCGCTACCTCTATCCGGACATCAACTGGTACGATCAGTACGTCAATAAATCCACCTGGCAGCAACGGTACAGCGTGAACATCGAAGGGGGCAATAAAGCGGCGAGGTATTTTGTGTCCGCCGGCTATACCCGCAACAGCGGCCTGTATAAAGTGGATAAAAACGCGAACACTTATAATACGAACGCAGATTTCAGCATGATCACCCTGCGCTCCAATGTGGATATCCAGGTGAACAAACGTTTTTCCATGACGCTGGATATCGCAGGCCGGCAGGAACAGCAGACCAACCCCGGGTCCCGGACTGACGCCTCGCTGCGTGTATTCCGCTCCCTCTATAAAACACCCCCGAACGCCTTCCCGGTATTTACACCGGACGGTACGCTCGGCGGCACGAAGGACTTTACAGGCAACCCCTACGGCTTGCTGAACAACCAGGGGTATTCCCTGTATTACGTCCGCAGCATGTTCGCCACCTTTCGCGCGAAACACGACCTTGATTTTATCACCAAAGGCCTCGTTATTAAAGCCAACGTGGCTTTCGACAGCTGGTACGATATGATCACCAACCGCAGCAAAAGCTTTAAGGTGTTCGACCTGCGCCAGCCCAGCGGCGAGGTGGAGTATAAGCCGGATGGCAGCATTAAGTATGTGGAAACAGGTTCCAACACGCAGATGTCCTCCGGCGTGGAATACCCTTCCACACAAAGGATATTTAATACGGACGCATCGGTGAACTACGACCGTGAGTTCGGCCGCCACTCGGTATCGGCGCATGTCGCCATGGCGCAACGCATTATTTCAAGTGAGAACAACGGCAACATTCCCCGCGCCTACCTGGGCGCAAGCGGCAAAGCTACCTATGTATACAACAAGCGGTATATCGCCGAGTTCAACTTCGGCTACCAGGGCTCCGAACAATTCCTTCCCGGGAACAAGTTCGGTTTCTTCCCCGCTGCATCAGTAGCCTGGGTGGCCTCTGAGGAGAACTTCCTGAAAGATAGCAAATGGGTGAACTTCCTCAAGTTGCGCGCATCCCACGGCCTCACGGGCAGCGACGACATCGGCGGGTATTTCGTATGGTACCAGAAATACGCCGCCTCGGGCGGTGTGAACTTCGGCTATACTTCCCTCGGGTATACCGGCTGGAATGAATCCGCGTTCGCGCTGGACAACGTAACCTGGGAGAAAGCGAAAAAGACGAACGTAGGTATCGACGCGACCGTGCTGAACAACAAGCTGAGCTTCAGCTTTGACTGGTTCTATGAAAAGAACACAGACATCATGATACAGCCTGCACTCCCCAATATCATGGGTATCCGCTTCCCCGACTTTCCCATTGGCGTGATCGAGAACAAAGGTTTTGACGCCGCGCTGGCATACACCCAGAAGTTCGGGAAGCTGGAGCTGACGCTGAACGGCACAATCACCAGGGCTGAGAATAAAGTGCTGAACAGGGGAGAAGAAAAGCAGCGTTTCGAATACCAGGCCCGCACCGGCCGGCCGCTGGACGCCATCTACGGCCTGGAAGCGCTGGGCCTGTTCCGCGACCAGGATGAAATTGACGCAAGCCCCACACAGTCCTTCGGGGTGGTTAAACCCGGCGACATCAAATATAAAGATCAGAACGGCGATGATGTGATAGACGCCTATGACGAAGTATATCTCGGCCAGGGCAATTTCCCTTCCCTCCAGTACGGCGCAGGGCTTGGCCTCCGTTACAGCGGTTTTGATTTTAATGTATTGTTCACCGGCCAGTCCGGCACGAAACAGAACCTGAACGGTGAAGCAATGTATGAGTTCCACGATAACGGTACCGTGCGCGAGCATCACCTGGGCCGCTACAATCCTGACGACCCGGCCAGCTGGGATAACGCTACGTATCCCCGCCTGTCCCTCTCCAACAAGGCCAATAACCAGCGCACCTCCACCTACTGGCTCAAAGACGCTGCCATGGTTAGGTTGAAGACCATGGAACTGGGGTATACGCTGCCGGAAAACCTCAGTAAAAAGATCAGGATGGAAAAAGTAAGGGTGTATGTGAACGGCTATAACCTGTTCACCTGGTCGAGCACAGACCTGATGGACCTGGAAGCAAGGTCCACGCACTACGTGCTGTACCCTATTCAGCGTATCATCAACGCGGGCCTTAGTGTTACTTTTTAACCCTGTTAACTGAAACCAGAAATCATGAAAAGATCTACTTCAATATAT
>CBFHAF010000024.1:0-15214 GCA_965653435.1 uncultured Chitinophaga sp. | reverse complement strand
TTAGCCGGAATGAAGCGGGTGCTTCATTCCGGCAGATTTTTGTTTTGTGCTTGCCAGTTATTACTACCTGATAATGGTGATGGTTCCGCGTTTCTGTACGGTTGTACCATCCTGCAGGGTAGCTCGGAGCGCGTAGTTGTATACGCCTACCGGCTGTTTCTTGCCGCTCATGGTACCATCCCATCCGCGGCCTTTGTCTCTCGTTTCAAATACCTGCTGGCCCCACTGGTTGTATATCCTCATTTCAAGCGTTGCGATCGTGGTCCCGTATACATACAGGATGTCGTTGGTACCGTCGTTGTTCGGCGTGAACGCGTTGGGTACGAAGATGAGGTTGCCCGCGGGGTTATCCGTGCTGCCGCCGCCCTGGAACCATGCGCTGTTGGCACAGGCGCTGGCGCCAACAGACATTACCTGGAGGGTAACAACCTGGTTGGGCTGGAGGTTGGTAACAGTATGGGTAGTACCTGTGAGGCCGGAGCTCGGTTGTGTGAAGGTTACGCCGCCGTCTGTAGATACCCTGTAGCCCAGTGCCCCTGCTATCGCATTCCATGTAAACGTCACTGAATTGGCCGTTCTGCTGGCCAGCGCTACCGTCGGTGCAGGCAGCACCGCGTAAACATTCACGGTCACCGGTGTGCGTGTTGCGCTTACGCATCCGCCATTGTAGCTGGCTGCTACATAGTAGGTGGCTGCGGCGGTGAGGCCTGGTGTGGTGAACACTGGCCCGGTGAATATCGCGTTGCCGCCCGTTGCGGATGTATACCAGGTGAAGGTTACACCTGCGTTGGCAGACGTCGCTCTCAGCGTTGCGGTGCTGTCCGGGCAAACTGTGCCTGCGTCTGCCGTTACAACCGGCGCAACGGGTATGTTGCCTACGGTTGCGGACGCTTTGGCTCTGCCTGCGCTCGCGCAGCCGCCGCCTATCACTGCTTCAACATACACATCCAGGTTGGCGGTGAGCGCCGGCGTGGTGAAGGTCGGGCTTGTGCTGCTCTGCAGGAGGTTTCCGTTCACAGCAGCATCATACCAGCGGTAAGTGGTATTCGGCAGCGGGTTCTGAACCGTGAAGGTGGCGGTTGAGCCCGTGCAAACCGCTACGGTGCCGCCGTTCACCAGGGTCGGTGTGGAAGGTGCGTCCGCAGGTATGAGTATCACCTGGCTGCGTCCGTTGCTGGTGCAGGTTCCACCGGTTACCACTGCTTCAACATACACGGTGTCCCTGGTGTTGAGCGGGCTCGCGGTGGTGTACATTGCTCCGGTAAAGAGGAGGTTGCCTCCGATCGGCGCGTCGTACCAGCGGTATTGCAGGTTCGCGCTCGGACTGATGATGCTCGAAGTTGCCCTGTTGCCGCGGCATACCGTTACCGTACCGGCTACCGCAGGTAAGGCGGGGCCGCTGGTGATGGTTACGCTTACTCTTGTGCGTGTTGCGCTGGCGCAATTGGTGGAGTTCAGGGCTTCCACGTAGAAGTCTTTATTCGCCGTGAGCGGGCTGGTGATGTAAGTCGTGTTGGTAGACAGCACCGTACCGCCCGTCGGTACATCGTACCAGCGGTAGGTAAGGCCCGGCTGTGCGTTGGTTACATGCAGGCTTGCTGTATTGCCGGCACATACGGACTTGGTAGTTGCGTCTACGGTTACAGCAGGCGGAACCGGGTTCACTGTTACGGTAACCATGGTTCTGCCGGCGCTGGTGCAGGTACCGCTTGCCGCTTCCACATAGTAAGTAGTGGTGGCCGTTACGCCTGCAGGCGCAAAGGTCGTACCCTGTGCCAGGCGTGTGCCGCCCGTTGCGGTGCTGTACCAGCTGTAAGTAAGCGCTGGCAGCGGATTGGTAATAGTGAGGCTTACCGGCGCGCCGAGACAAATAGTGGTGCTGCCGCCTACAACCGGTAAGGCCGGTGGTTCGGTAACGGTCACATCCACTCTTGTAAGGGTTGCGCTGCCGCATCCGCCGGCGCTTTCAGCTGCCACGTAGTAGTCGGCAGGGCCGGTAATGGCAGCAGTGGTATATGCTGTGCCGGTAAACAGCAGCGTGCCGCCAGGCGTATCGTACCATTTGTAAGTGTTGCCTGCCACTGCGTTGGTTACGCGCAGGGTAGCCGGTGTGTTCCGGCAAACTGCCAAGCTGGTGAATTCGACTGTCGGCGCTGTGGGTCCCGTGCCTATGGTTACGGTTACTTTGGTTCTTGTGGTGCTGGTGCAATTGCTGGCATTCACTGCTTCAACATAGAAATCTTTATTGGCGGTGAGAGCAGCAGTTACGTAGTCCGGCGTAGCTGCCAGTACGGTACCGCCTGTCGGTACGTCGTACCAGCGGTAAGTGATGCCCGGTTGCGGGTTGGTTACATGCAGATCGGCGCTGGTGCCGGTACAGACTGTTTTCGCAGTTGCGTCCACGGTCACGGCCGGCGGCGCCGGGTTCACTGTAACTGTTACAGACGTTCTGCCGGCGCTGGTGCAGGTTCCGCTTGCAGCTTCCACGTAGTAAGTAGTGGTGGCTGTTACGCCTGTCGGCGCAAATGTGGTGCCTTGTGCAAGACGTGTTCCGCCAGATGCTGCGGTGTACCAGCTATAGGTAAGCGCGGGCAGCGGGTTCTGAATGCTCAGGCTGATCGGGCTGCCCTGGCATACTGTTGTGTTGCCTGTGATCACCGGCAATGCAGGTGCGTCGGTTGCGGTTACGTTTACCTGCGTGAGGCCGGTGCTGCTGCAACCGCCTGCGCCTACTGCTTCTACATGATAGGTGGCGTTGGCCACTACCACACCGGTAGTGTAGGCCGCACCGGAGAAGAGCAGGTTGCCGCCCGGAGCGTCGTACCAGTTATAGGTGACACCAGCCTGCGGGTTGCTCACGCGCAGTATTGCCTGGGAGCCGCGGCATACCGCTACATTTGCGGATTCAACCGCCGGCGGCGGCAGTACTGCTACCACGCTCACTGCCGCTGTTGCCCGGCTTGTGCTGGCGCAATTACCTGTACCTACGGCCTCTACAAAGAAGGTAGCCGTATCCGTCAATGCATTGGTGGTTATGCTGGCCCCTGTGAAGAGCAGCGTACCGCCGGTGGCTGCGTTGTACCAGTTATAGGTCACGCCCGCTTGCGGATTGCTCACGGAAAGGGTGGCCTGCTGGTTACGGCAAACGGTGGTTACCGGGCTTGCCAGTACCGGAACGGCCGGCGTGGAGTTCACATTCACTGTCACCTGCAACCTGCCGCCCGCATTAATGCAGCCGCCGGTGTTATTCACGGCTTCCACATAATAAATGGTAGTGGCTGCGAGGTTCGGTGTGTTGAAAGTAGCTCCCGTGGCTACCGGTGTGCCGCCGGATTGTACGGCGTACCAGCGGATGGTGAGCCCGGCCGTGGTAGAGGTTACTTTCAGTACAGCCGGATTACCGGAACAGATGGTAAGGTTATTGGATTCAAGAACAGGATCCGCCGGCGACGTGCCTACGGTTACAATTACAGGCACCCTGCTAACGCTGCCGCATGTACCATTGTATGCTTCCGCATAATACGTGGTGTTGGCGGTGAGCGCCGGGGTGGTGAACACGCTGTCCAGCGACAGCGGAGCGCCACCTGAAGCGGCGGCAAACCAGCGGATGCTGTGCGCCGGGTTCGCTGTTCTTGCCTGGAGGATGGCTACGTTGCCGGAGCAGATGGAAGTATCCCCGCTCACGATCACTGGCGCATCCGGAACCGGCAGCACGGTGATGGTCACCGGCGTACGGATCGGGTTCACGCAGTTGGTGGATGCGCGGTAGCTTTCTGCATAATAAGTAGTACTGGCAGTGAGCACACCGGTCGTATACACCTTACCGGTGAATACAGGCGTGCCGCCAACTGCCTGTGTATACCAGCGCACCGTCGCACTGTCTGAGGCGGTTGCCGTCAATGTTGCCTGGCCGCCTGCGCAGAGCGTTGTGCTGTTAGCCGTTACGGTCGGCGATGCCAGGACGCGGTTCGCATAATAAATGTTCATGTTCAGCAATGCGCCTACCAGGCTCCTGAGCCGGATCTCGACTCTTGTGTATGGAGCGCCTGGCGCGAACAGCACGGCCTGTTGGTTGGCGCCGCCCAGCAATACCACGCTCAAGGCGCTGCTGCTGAGTGTGCGGGTATCGTTGTTGGATGTAGCGCCATTATAAGATGTTACCTCGATGTTGGACAATGCCGCTGCATCCAGCAGGCCTGCCGGGGTGGAGAACCTGATCTTCACGGTATCCCCTGCTGCTGCAAGCCCGCCGAAATCGAAGGTATAAGCCACGTTCGCCGCAAGGCCAACCGGCACCTGGATGTTCGCGAAATTGGTAGTATCCGTATCTACAGCGTTGTCCGGATTGGTCACGCTGCAAAGCAGGCAGATACCGTTCACCACGTTTGTCTGCGAAGTCGCAAAGTCGCAACCCGGGTTGAAGTTGCGGTTCACATTCACGGTTATGGATGTGCGGGCTATGCTGGCACAGCCGGAAGGTGCGACCGTTTCCACGAAGTATTTGGTGGTATTGGCCAGCTGCGGTGTTACGTACTGCGCTCCCGTGAATACCGGCGCTGTGCCGAGTGAATCCAGGAACCAGCGGTAAGTGGCGCCGGCGGTGGCAGATGTAGCTGTCAGCGTTGCCGTTTGCCCGTATTCGATCGTGCCGGATGCAGGCAGTATGCTTACCGTGGGGTTTGCCGGCGCGGCGTTCACCTGTACTGTCACAGATCTTGGTGTTGCGCTGATGCACTGGCCGTTGGCCGCAGCCACGAAATAAGTAGTGGTTGCATTTAGCGCAGGGGTGGTAAACACAGGACCGCTGAAGATAATGCTGTCCAGCGCGGCGCTGGCGTACCAGTTAAAGGTAACGCCGGGCGTTACGGAGCTTGCCGTGAGCGTAGCCATGCCGCCTGCGCAGATGGATGTGCCGTTCGGCGTTACATCCGGCGTGCCGGGGCGAACGGATATGTTCACCTGTACAGCCGTCCGTGAAATGCTTGCGCAACCTCCGGAAGAAACGGTTTCTGCATAGTATACAACGGAGCTGTCCAGCACCGGCGTCGTGAATACTGCACCGGTGAATATGGCCGTGCCGCCTGTTTGCTGTGAATACCAGCGGAAGGTGGCGCCTGCCGGGCCCGTTGCCCTGAGAACAGCGCTGCTGCCGCTGCAGGTGGTAACCGTGGTGCTTTCAAGCGTCGGCGCAGCCGGAACGCTGTCGATATTTACCACGCCGCGTGTGCGTACAGGGTTCGCGCAGTTGGTGGAAGTTTTCACGGCTTCCACGTAGAAGGCCGTATCTGACGAAACAGGGCCGGATTCAAACGTGGTGCCCGTAAAGAGCGGTGTGCCACCGGCAGGCGCGCTGTACCAGCGGAATATGGTGTTGGGCCTCGGTTCAACGCTTAGTGTTGCCGTGCTGCCAGGACAGGTAGCTACGGTGTCCGCCAGCAGGACCGGCACGGGAACGAACCGCTGTGCATAATGGATATTCACTGCGCTCAGTGCGGTTGCAACGCCTGCGTTCATGCGCAGCTCTACCCTGTCGAACACCGCGGCGGGAGCAAAGGTCACAAGGGCCTGCGTATTGCCGGGCAACAGGCTGAGAGAAAGCAATCCTCCGCCATTCAGCGCAGTACGGTCGTTATTGTAGGTTGCACCATTGTAAGTGGCGAGCTGCAAGGTACCCAATACGCCCGCATCCACAATAGATGCCGGGAAGGAGATCAGCAACCTTATGCTGTCTCCCGCATCGCTTGCAGCGGGGAAGATCAGCGTTTGCTGTATATAACCTCCGAGTAATCCTGCCACTACGTGCAGGGTGGAGAATGTCTGGGTGCCGGCGTCCACGGCAGAGCCCTGGTTGTCCACATAACATCCCAGGCAGATGCCGTTGGCATTGCTGATCTGCGTAGTGGCAATATCGCAGGGCGCATCGGGATTGGTGATCACAACGTTCGCGATCACAGGGATGCGTTGTGCGCTCACACAACCGCTGTCGTTGCTGGCTTCCACGTAGTAGGTCGTGGTCGCATTCAGCGGCGGCGTAGTGAAGCTCGGGCCGGTAAACAGCGCCGTGCCGCCTGTTGGCACATTGTACCAGCTATAGGTCAGCGTGCTGTCCGGTGTATTGACGTTAAAGGTGGCGGTGCCGCCTTGTGGTATGGTCACTGAATTGGCGGTTACGGAAACCGTCGGCAGGCCTACTTTCACGAATACCGGGCTGCGTACTTCGCTCGGGCATGTAGTGCCTGCGGAAACTGCTTCCACATAGTATACTGCATCGGCGGTAATTTCCGGGGTGGTGAAAGTGGCGCCCGTAAACAGCGGTGTGCCGCCGGAAGGCGCATCATACCAGCGGAATGTAGCGCCGGCGGGGCCGGTGGCGTTCAGTACGGCGGTTGAGCCGCTGCACACGTTCACTGTATCTGAAGCCAGCGTTGCCCGTGGCGTAATTTGCTGTACGTAGAATACATTGATCTCGGTAAGCGCGGATGCTATGCCGGAAATCCTTACTTCCACTTCATCGAACACGGCGGAAGGTGCAAAGGAGATCACCTGCTGCGTACCGCCATTCAGCAGCTGAACATTGAGCAGCCCATTGTTCAATGGCCTTACATCGGCCGCATTTTCAACACCGTTGTTGCGCGGGCGGATGGTGACATTACCCAGCAGCTGAAGGTCCAGCAGACCGGTGGTGGAGCCTACCACTATGCGCAGGCTGTCGCCCGGGGAACTTTGATTGCCGAACTGGTAGCGCTGGTAAGCACCTGCGCCCAGAAGGCCTACAGGCACGTGGATAGATGAAGAGGTTTGCGGGTTGTCGTCTACCGCCAGGGAGGAATCCTGGATGGAGCATAACAGGCACAACCCGAAGGTGGAGCCGGTTTGCGTAATGCCACGGCCGCAGGACAGGTCCGGGCTACCCGGGCCAACGGCTACCGTGATGGGTACCGCGGTGCGGATATAGCTCTTCAGGCCGTCCGGTGTGGAAGCTTCCACGTAGAAGGTCTTATCTGCGATCAATACCGGCGTATTAAAGGTAGGCCCTGTAAACAGCGGCGTGCCGCCGGTAGGCGTGTCGTACCAGCTGAAAGTGGCGCCCGGCAGCCTGATGGATGCCGTAACAGTAGTGTCGTTGCCGAATGGAACGGTTAAGGACGGCGGTGTTACGGTTACCGGTATGAAGGCGGCGGCTTCGTAAATATTCAAATTGCTGAGCCCTGAAACAAGACCTGTAAGGTCTATCTGCGCACCGTCAAAAACGGCATTGACAGGAATGGTTACACGGAATTTGCTCACGCTGCCGGTCACATCCAATCCGAGTGCCTGGAGATTCACCAGGTCGTTATCGAGCATAACTGCGTCGTTGTTAGGGGTTGCGCCGTTGAAGGTCTGCACCCTGATGCCGCCCAGCAACTGGGCGCTGAGGATCTGGCCGGGCACGCCAAGCGTGAAGGATATGCTGTCTCCTGCCTGGTAGGTACCCGGGAATTGTATCAGCTGGCCTACAGAACCGAGCGCACCCACAGTAATGGTGGCCTGCGAAGCGGTGGTAGTATCTCCGTCCACGGCCAGCGCCGGGTTCTGCACTACGCAGCCCAGGCAAATGCCGCCAACGATGGGGCTTTGTTCATTATCGCCGTACGTCCATAAAGGACCGGGGCCTCCGCCAACTGTAACGGGAACGGCTGTACGGGTAAAGCTCGTTTTACCGTCAGGTGTGGATGCTTCCACATAATATTCTGTGCTGCGCGTGAGCGGCGGGGTGGTAAAGCTGGCGCCGGTGCCCAGCGGCGTGCCGCCGGTAGGGGAACTGTACCATGCATATGTTGCGCCCGGCGCTCTCACGCTGGCTGTCATGGTGGCGGTGGTACCGGAAGGGATCACCGGAGCGGGCGGTGTAACATCCACCGGCATGAAGGCTACCGCTTCGTACACACGAAGATTGCCCAGGGCAGAAAGCGCGGAGGAGGTGCCGATGCTCACACCGTCGAATGCCGTATTCACGGGAACGGTTACACGGAATTTCCCGGTTGATCCAACGCCTACGCCAAGGGGCTCAATCCTCACCAGGTTGTTATCGAGCGTAATGGCATCGCCATTGGGTGTATTGCCGTTATAGGACTGAACGGTGAGACCGCCCAGCGCCGCGAGGCTGAACAGCTGGTCAGGCAGCTCCAGGTCGAAGGCCACACTGTCTCCCGCTTCGTAGGTGCCGGGAAAATGGATCAGCTGCGAAACAGCGCCCAGTGCGCCTACCGTGGTGGTGATCAGCGAAGAGGTTGTCGTGTCTCCATCCACCGCATTATCACCACCGGTAACGGTACAGCCTGCGCAGATGCCTGTGATCACCGCACCGTCCTGCCGGTCGCCATACGTCCACAGCGGGCCGGGACCGCCGCCCACATTCACAGTGGCTGCGGTGCGGCTGAAGCTGGTTTTGCCGTCAGGCGTGGCGGCTTCCACGTAATAAGTGGTGCGGCGGCTCATGGGCGGAGTAACGAAACTTGGGCCGGAACCAACGGGAGTACCGCCAGTGGGGGATGTATACCAGTTGAATGTTGCATTGGTGAGCCTGTTGGCCGCATTGATGGTAGCGGTCGTTCCGGCAGGCACTGTTTGTTCCGCGGGTGTTACCGTTACGGGTATCATGGCAGTGGCTTCAAACACCTGCAGGTTGGCGAGGCCGCCTGCTACCGGCGCCAGTGAGATCTGCACCGCATCAAAGGGAGCGGTTGCGGGCAGGGTAACCCTGAACTTTCCGGTGGGCCCCACAGCAATGCCCAGCAACTGCGCATTGCCGAGAGCGGCGCTGAAAGCGGCTGCATCGTTGTTGGAAGCAGCACCGTTGAAGGTTTCCACCCTGATGCCCGAAAGCAGTTGTGCGGTCAGCAATTGCCCGGCTGGAATGGCAAGGTCGAGGATAATGCTGTCCTGCGCCTGGTAATTGCCGGGGAAGCGGATAAGCTGGCCCGCGGAGCTTAACACGCCCAAGGGTATGCTGATGTTGGACGCGGTGGTCGTATCATGATCTATCGCCAGCTCAGGGTTCTGCACGGAACATCCAACGCAGATGCCGCTCAGCTGCGGGCTTTGTTCAGTATCGCCATAGCTCCACAGCGGGCCGTCTGAACCGCCGAGCGTAACCGGTACCGCGGTGCGCAGGTAGCTGGTCAGGCCATCGGGGGTGGAGGCGTCCACATAATAAGTGGTGCTGCGGGTAAGCTGGGGTGTTGTGAAGATTGCGCCGGTATGAACAGCCGAGCCGCCGGTGGGCGTGGTATACCAGTTGAGGGTAGCGCCGGCCGGGCGAACGGTCGCGTTCAGCGTTGCGGCAGTATTATAAGGTATGCGCGCGGGAGAAGGCGTAACCGCTACGGGTATCATGGCTGCGGCTTCATAAATGCGAAGGGCGGCCAGCTCGGCCAGCACCGCGTTCAGCTTCACTTCCACTCCATCGAACGGTGCGGTGGCGGGTATGCTCACCCTGAATTTATTGGTGCCGCCAACACCTATGCCCAGCAGCTGCACATTGATAAGGTCTGTACCCAGATCGGTGGCAGCGCCGGCGGTAGCGGCGCCGAGGTAAGGCTGTACGGCGATATTCGTCAAAATTGATTTGGTGTATAACTGGCCCGGGAGCTCCAGGTCGAGGATAATGGAATCGCCGGGTTGGTAAATGCCGGGGAACTGGATCAGCTGGCCCACGCTGCTGAGTGCGCCCACCGGGGCGGACAGCAGGGAGGAGGTATTAGGGTCCGCATCCACCGCATTCACCGGGTCGGAAACGGTGCAGAGGGCGCAAATGCCGGCAAGCCTGGGGCTTACTTCCTGGTCGCCGTAGGTCCATAACAGGCCCGGGCCGCCGCCCACATCAACGGTAACGCCCGTACGAATATAACTTTCACGTCCGTCTGCCGTAGTGGTGGCGGCTACGTAATAGGTATGCTCGCCGCGGGTGAGCACCGGCGAGGTAAACGTGGGGCCGCTGCCGAGCAGGTTGCCGCCTACCGGCGCGTCGTACCAGTTGAAGGTAGCCGCGCCCAGGCGCATGGATGCATTGAGCGTTGCGGCGGCGCCTGCGGGAGAGATCACCGGGCGGGCGCTGGGCGTAACGGTAACGGGCACCATGGCTGTCACTTCATATATAAGCAGGCTGCTAAGCGTGTTGAGCACTGCGCCGATCGTTACTTCCACACGGTCGAACTGGCCGGGAACGGCCACAACCGCTCTCCGTTTGCCGGCAGCGCCAACGCCCAGCACCTGTACATTGATCAGCGGGGAATTGAGCGGCACGTCCAGTACGGGCGTGGTGGAGGTTCCATTGAACACCGCGAGGCGGATACCGCCGAGCAGCGCCCCGTCCACCACGGCGGAGGGCACTTCGAAGTCTACCACTACACTGTCTCCCGCTTCGTAAGTACCGGGGAAGATAATACGCTGGCCGGTGGACGCAAGTATGCCCAGCGTGGCATTCACCTGGGCGGCGGTATTCACGTCGCCGTCGTGGCTGAGAGCGTCGTTGGTAATGGAGCACAACGGGCAGAGCAGTATGGGCGGTTTGATCTCCTGGTCGCTTGCGCCCGGGCTGTAGATAGGGCCCGCGGCAAAGAACGCGTTTGCGGCATTCCTGCCGGCGATCAGCGGAGATCTTCCATACCAGTCTTCCGGCGTATCGGAATCCGTATTGGCTGAGGGATACCACCAGTACTGCAAAAAGGCTGAAGAAGCGGCTTTTTCAGCAGCATGCGCACCTTTCACCGGCCAACCAGAAAGCCAGGTAAAGGAAAGGGCAATAAAGATGCGCAAAAGGCACTTAGGAGTAACATTAAAACTCATATACAATGGTTTGGGTTATAATGAAGTAATATTTACTATGATATGGGCGCCTGAAACGGGCTACCATCCTGCATTTGAACAGGGGTTATGGTTTCTTATAGGCCAATAGTTATACGCATGGGGAATGGTTTGCAAGAATGGTTCTGTCAAAAAATTCAGGTATTGGAAGCCGGTCTTTTGTTTTTGATAGGATACATTCGGTTGAAACGATTCACAGTGATTGATACAGGTATATTCGGAAGCACATGATCTCTGACTCCACGAAATTAAATGGGTTCGCACATGAAACGATGTGTCATTCTTGTTCATTCCTTTGAACAGAATCGGCTCTGTTCATTATTTGAATGACTGTTCATTTTGTTCATTTTAAAAAAGTTTGAACAAAATGCATTCAAGGAATGTAAGGTGTATTCATTGTGAATGTCATACACCCGTAAAATCAAATCTTTTTTATGCATAGCTTTCACTCCTTTATCCATTTCTATCATCCTATAGAAAAGGATTATCCGGTAAAAAAAATTCAAAGATTTTTTTACCGCCCTCGGTACCTGTCATTTAATTGATAATCAAATCGAAAAACATGTTTGTTCAATCAACTATTACCTATTCAGTTTATCCATTCCTGAGAGAGCCAAATCCAAACATTCATTCGCTTACGTATCTATTCACTCGTACCATTATTCAGGCGTCTCTATAGTCCTAATCCATTAATTGTGTGCCCTTATGATCGACCTGTCCTACGACTTCATCATCACCCTGCAAGGTGAGGTGTTGCGGCAATTCGGGGTGGAAAATCTTCAGCCAAATCAATGTAAACACCTCGCCCAGGCTATACTTAACCATACCGGAAAACTTGTCAGCGAAACCACGCTCAAACGTGTGTTCGGGTTTGCAGTTACGCAGCACAGCTTCTCGCGCTATACCCTCAACACGCTCGCACAGTACTGCCGGTTCCGCGACTGGGAAGAGTTCCAGACCCATTTCTACAAAAAAACATTCCGCCAGCCGCCCGAAGATCACTCCAAATGGGGAGACGTCCGCAAACGCGCAGCCGCCGTTTCGCATTACACCATGCTCACCCTCAAGAACCGCTGCGGCATGCCCTTCGAGAACACAGTGCCTCGGCAATACTGCCTCTCCCATATCGAAAGATTCCTGGAAAGCAGCTACGCCGCCACTGTCCTGATCGCACCCGCAGGCTGGGGAAAATCACTCGCATTGGTACATGCAGCAGAACATTACTGGTTCGGAAGGGACCCTGTATACCAAAATGACATCTGCTGGTTCATCAACGCACATGCCGCCGGAAGCCTCCTCCTCAAAGGATTCTCCCTCTCCGCCTGGCTGGACAACCAGCTGAGCCTCGGCAACGGCGACAACTTCCGCGAATACTTCTCCAACCACGCCAACGAAAAAGGCGGCCGCCTCGTACTCATTATAGACGGGTTCGACGAGATCGCCATGGGTGCAGACAAGCTGAAGCAGCTCTACAACAAACTGGAAGATTTCGTTTATTCGAACGACCAGCACCCATGGGTGAAAGTGATCCTCTCCATCCGCTCCAGCACCTGGGGGGAAGTGTTCCATCAAAGCCACCAGTACCCTTCGTTCCGCAAATACTGGTACCTGGGCCCCGAAATGGATGAAGACACCAATACCAATATCCCCCTGCTCACCGAACAGGAGGTAAAATCCGTACTCTATAATTTCGATTTCGACCCGGCGACCGTACGACTGTTCTCAGACAGCTTCCTGCAAAAACTTAGGCATCCTTACTACCTTCAACTCTTTTCCCAGCTCAATACCACGCCCGACCAGTCGTTCGTAGACGAGAACCTCAGCCTGTTCGAAGTGATCAGCCGCTTCATCCAGAACCGCGTTTTCAACTCCACCGCCAATTCCTTCAAAGTGCGCATCATCGATAAAATGCTGCAGCTGCTGGACATGGGAAGGGCGGGGCTGTATACGGACAAATGCACGCTGCTGAATAAGAATGCGGACCTTTTCCCCGCATATAAAGAATTGCTGGCGGATAACATCCTCGTGGAAGAGAACCTGAGCCAGGAGATCATGTTCAACGTGAAAGTGCGTTTTGCGCACAACTTCCTGCTGGAATATTTCACCGCCATGCACTTCCTGGCAGAGCACGGACAAAGCGTGTCAGAGCCCCTGCTGCGGAATGTGCTGGATTATTTCCCGCAAAGCCCTTTCCGCATAGCCGTGTTCAAATGGTTATTGCGTTATGCCATCACGGGCAACCAGGTGGAGAACATCCGCAATTTTTTCATGCTGCCGCTTGCCACGCTGGAAAAGGCGCACCTGCTGGAATACGTAGTGCTGCATTACCAGCAGGAAGGCTCTCAGCAGCCGCAGCTGTCCGCCATATTCCCGCCGGGCTGGTTCAGGAAGAACCCTTTCAGCCAGTTCATCAACGACGATTTCATCCATTTCAAAAAACGGAAGGTGCTCAATACCCTGCTGGGCATGGCAGAGTCGCCCGACGATAAGCTGAAGATCCGCAGCAACCTTTTTGTGATGGCGCTCATGCAGCTGGATGCGGAACAATGCGAGATAGAACTGTCCAACATCAAAAAGATCTGCGCCGGCGGCGAGATGGCGGGTGAAATGTGGATCAGCCCTTACGAAGCTTTCCTCTTTATTTACGAATACCTCAAGTTCGGTCAGCTGGATGAGAAGATGAAGGAGAAGATCTACCACTACGTGCAGCACTGGAACTTCGCCAACGAAAAAACATTTACAGTGGGGGAAGAGGCCGTATACCGCGCAATGTGTTTTATCTTCCTCATGCTGGGCGATTACCAGCAGCTGTTGCTTTTCACACAGCGGCTTTTCCAGCAGCACCCTTCCATCCTATTCAACCGTACCGATCCTTTCCGGCTCATGCTGCTCTGCTGGAAAGCACCGGCGCATATCAGCACGGGCGACATCCAGGCCGCGGCCAGGATCAGCCAGCACGTGGAGAACGTACTGAAGTTCTATTCCTCCGACTTCTTCAACGGCCGCCATCTTGACACCCTGCAGAAGATCATCGCGGCACAGATCTATTACCAGGAAAAAGAGTTCAACAAAGCCATCCGGGCGGCCGAAGCGGCCATGGACACGGCGCAGAAGCTGGACTTCAAGATATTCGCACTCCTCAATTACGGCGTACTTAACCGAATATACCACCACCTGCAAATGGAAAAGCAGAAAAAAGACGCCCTGCACAAAATGGAGCTGATCCGGGAAAGCACTTCCTTCAAGCAGACGCTGCCCGCTTTTGCGCCCATATAGCGGGCCTGTGGCGCCCCGGGAATGTTGATAGGATTTTAACAATATTTCCGGGGCCGTACCGCGTAAATTGGCATAATTTTACGGTACCAGATACCGTAATGCCGATCGATCAAAGCAAATACTCCACTTTCCAGCATTTTTTGCTGAACCTCCTGAGCCTGTTGACCATACTGCCCCTGGCCCCGTATATCAACCGGTTCATGCCCGTTGTGCAGCTGGGGCAGTGGCATATCGATCTTTTCCTTTCCATCCTGATCGCTTTCCTGTTCACCCGCCTGCTGCTATGGGTATTCAAGCCCCTCATCATCCCCGCATTCGTGCTGGTGGCGGGCATCCTCGTGTTCAACTTATTTACCGGGCGGTATTCCTTCTCCAACGTGCTGAACGACTACCAGGGCATGGTGCAGGGCAACTGGGGCACGCGCGGCAACAAGCAGCTGGACATCCTCAGCTTTTACCCCCGCAAGGTGGAGACCTATATGGACAAAACCGTACGCGGCATCCGGGAAAAGGCCGTTTACAAAGATTCGCTAGTGCGCAACTTTTCTGTTGAACATTCGCTGGATTATTATGACGAATACTTTCCCAAGTACGGCAGGGTGGTGCGGTATCTCTCGCTTTTTAAATACATTCGCCATCAATTCAAGTATGTGAACGACAGCCAGCGCGATGAATACTTTGCCACCCCCATGGAAACCATCCGGAACGGGCTGGGCGGGGATTGCGACGATCATTCCATCCTGATGGCCAGCTGCATGCAGAGCATAGGCGCCCGCACCAGGATCGTCCTGATCAAGGGGCACGCTTACCCGGAACTGTATTGCGGCAACAAGGAAGAGTTTGAAACGATGAAGCAGGCAATTGTCCATCTGTTCAACAATCCGCCTGTTAAGGAGTTATATTATCATGAAATGAAAGGCGAATACTGGATCAACCTGGATTATTCCGCATGGAATCCCGGAGGGCGTTACCTGAACGATAAAGTATATGCGCTGATAGAATTATAGATTTTTTACCCAAAACATTATAACCATGAAAGTAAACACCGGAGTTCCCGAGAAACATTTGCAGGCAGTTGCGGATAAATTGCAGG